>NZ_JBVJND010000019.1:0-201976 GCF_055583825.1 Streptomyces sp. NPDC104367
GCGAGCCCCGATCACCTACGAGATCACCGTCCACCCAACACCAACTACCCTGGCCCGAGCCGCATAGACGTGTTCAAACTCCGGGGTCAAGGCCCGTCCTCGGCATGGACCCGATGACCGTACGCGACGTCTTCCACGGCCTGTTCGACGAGGCGGGCGTCCCGCTGACCGTACGGCCGGGCGTCGACGCCTACCTGTCGCGCCGCGCCTGCCCGGTGCTGTCGCTGTCGGCGGCGGCCTCCCTCAAGGCCAAGGGGATCGACGGGGACCGGGAGCAGTCGCTGAGCCGGCACCCCTAGAGCGCGTCGGTCGTCCTGGAGGACGTCGGACACTGGCTGTTCCAGGAGCGGCCGGCCGAGTTCAACGCGCTGGTCCTGGGCTGGACCGAGGCACTGCCGGCCGCCTGACCGCACCCGGACGGGGGCAGGGGGACGGAACGCGGGGGACATGGGTGACAGGGACACGGGGACGACGAGGGTGACGATGCGGTTCGAGGTCCTGGGACCGGTACGGGTCTGGCACGACGGCCGTGAGGTGGGGCTCGGCGCGGCCCAGCAACGCCTGCTGCTGGCCCAGTTGATGGCCCATGCGGGGCTGCCCGTGCCCATGGACGAGTTGCAGCACGCCCTGTGGGGCGAGTCGCCGCCGGGCTCGCCCGCCAACGCGGTCTACCGGCACGTGGGGGTGCTGCGCCGACTGCTGGAACCGGGGCTGCCGGTCCGCGCCCCGGGCCGGTGGCTGGTGCGGGACGCGGGCGGATACCGGCTGCACGCGACGCCCGGGACACTGGACCTGCTGCGCTTCCGCGAACTGGTGCGCCGGGCACGGCAGAACGGGACCCGGGACACGGAGGCGGCCGTACCGCTGCTGCTGGAGGCGCTGAACCTGCGCACCGGGCCGGTCGCCACCGGCGTCCCGGTGGAGGCGCGGTCCCACCCCGCGTTCAACGCGCTGGAGCGCGAGTACCTGGGGGTGGTGAAGCAGGCCGCGGACGTGGCGCTGGCCACGGGCGGGGCCGGGCGGCTGCTCACCGTACTGCACCGCGCCACGGCCGAGCACCCGCTGGACGAACCGCTTCAGGCCCGACTCGTGCGAGTGCTCGCGGCCACCGGGCAGCGGGCGGCGGCGCTCGACACCTGGCGCCTCGTACGGGCCCGGCTCGCCGCCGAACTGGGCGTCGGGCCCGGCTTCGAACTGCGGGCCGCGCAGCAGGAGGCGCTGCGCGAGGACGGCCGTGCGACGCCGGCCGAGCCGGATCGCGGGACGCGGAGCGCACCGGTCCGGCTGACCGTGCTCCCGGACGCCCCGGTGCCCGTCGTCCCCGGTGCGGCCGCCCCGCATCCGACGGCCCCTTTCGTCCGGCCCGCCCAACTGCCCGCCGACCTGGGCTCGTTCGCGGGCCGTCGTGCCGAACTCTCCCATGTGGCGGAGCTGTCCGCGAAGGACGCGTCAGGCGGCCGGATCGCCGTGATCAGCGGGATGGGCGGCATCGGGAAGACGACGCTGGCGGTGCGGTGGGCGCACCGCACCGCCCACCGCTTCCCGGACGGACAGCTGTACATCAACCTGCGCGGTTTCGACCCGGGCGGGATCCCGACGGATCCGGCGCAGGTGCTGCGCGGGTTCCTGGAGGCCCTCGGCGTGCCCCCCGCAGCGCATACCCGCCGGGCCGGACGCCCAGGCCGGGCTCTACCGCAGCCTCCTGGTCCGGCGCCGGGTGCTGATCCTGCTCGACAACGCGCGGGACGCCGAACAGGTGCGCCCCCTGCTGCCGGGCAGCTCCCGCTGCCTGGTGATCGTCACCAGCCGTGACCGCCTCCTCGGCCTGGTCACGGCGGAGGCCGCCCGCCCGCTGGCACTGGACCGGCTGCCGGCCGCCGAGGCCCGCGAGACGCTGACCCGCCGCCTCGGCGCCGACCGCGTCCTGGCCGGCCCCGGGGCCGTCGACGAGATCCTCACCCGCTGCGCGGGACTCCCCCTGGCCCTGGCCCGTCGTCGCCACCCGGGCCGCCGCCCACCCGCACTTCCCGCTGACCGCGATCGCGGACGAGCTGCGGACGGCCCACGGCAGCCTCGACGCGTTCACCGACGCGGACCCGGCCGGTGGCGTACGGGCGGTGTTCTCCTGGTCGTACCGGGCGCTGAGCCCCGGCGCGGCACGCCTGCTGCGGCTGCTGTCCCTGTACCCGGGCCCCGACGCCACGCCGGCGGCCGCGGCGGCCGTCGCGGGCGACGAACCGGCGGCGGTCCGCCGTCTGCTCACCGAACTCACCCGCGCCCATCTGCTCACCGAGCACGCACCCGGCCGGTACGCCTGCCACGACCTGCTCCGTACCTACGCGGCGGAACGCGTGGCGGAACACGAGGACACGGCCGAGCGGGAGGCCGCCGTCCGACGCGTCCTCGACCACTACCTGCACACCGCGCACGCCGCCGGCCGCGCCTACTCGCCGTTCTGGAGGCTCCATCCGCTGCCCGCCGCCGTCCCCGGGGCACGTCCCGAGTCCTTCGCCGACGACCGGCGGGCGCTGCGCTGGTACACGGACGAGGCGCGGGTGCTGTCCGCGGTCGCCGAACGGGCGGTGGCGCGCGGGGAGCACGCCCATGTCTGGGGCCTGGCCTGGGCGCTGGAGCGGTTCATGGACCGGCAGGGCCACTGGCACGACTCCGCCACGCTCCAGCGGGCCGGGCTCGACGCCGCCGTCCGCGGCGGCCACCGCAGGGCCGAGGCCCATGTGCACCGTGGCCTGGCCCGCGCCTCGGCCCGGCTGGAGCGGACGACGACGCCCGCGTCCACATCCGGCGCGCTCTCGGCCTGTTCGCCGAGCTCGGTGACCGGCTCGGCCTCGCGCACGCCCACCGGAGTCACGGCTGGCTCCTCGACCGCCTCGGCGATCACGACGGGGCGCTCGACGCGGCGGGCCGGGCCCTCGTCCTCTACCGGGCCCTCGGCGACCGTCCGGCGGAGACCAGCGCCCTGCACGCGCTGGGCTGGACCCATGTCCTGCGGGGTGAACACCGAAGGGCCGCCGCCTACTTCGAGGAGGCCCTGGAGGGTCTCGCCGGACTCGACGGCACCCGGTACGCCCTGGGCGGTGCCTGGGACAGCCTCGGTGTCGCGCGTCATCATCTCGGCGAGCACCGGCGGGCGGTCGCCGCCTACCAGTGCGCGCTGCGGCTCTACCGCGAGGTGGGCGACCTGTTCAGCGAGGCGGGGACGCTCCGCAACCTCGGTGACACCTACCTCGCCACCGGTGACGCCGGTGCGGCCCGCACGGTCTGGGAACGTGCGTCGCGGCTCCTGGCCGGGACCGATCCGGCCGCGGCCGAGGAGCTCCGTACGCGCCTGCCGGCCCTCGGGGACGAGGTGCCCGCGCCCCGGATCACCGTCGTCACCGCGGCCGACCAGGGCCTGGCGTGAGCTGACGGTACGGGGCATGAGCGGGCTGCGGACGGCACCGGGCCGGCCGGACACCGGTCACCGGTCAGCCGTCCGAGGCCAGCTTCCGCAGCACCCGGGACGAGATCGGCGTGGGCAGGTGGCGCAGGGTGCGGACCAGGGTCGCCGTGGGCCAGGGGAAGTACACCTGCGCCGGTTCCCGCTCCAGGGCTCGTACGACGTGCCGGGCCGCCCGCTCCAGGCTGGTCTGGAAGGGTTTGGGCAGGCCGTCTCCGCTGGTGCGTTCGGTGGCGACGAAGCCAGGGTGCAGGGAGGTGAAGCGGATGCCCTCGGGTTCGAGTTCGACGCGGGCGGTGTCGATCAGCGCGCGGGCGGCCGCCTTCGCCGCCGAGTACGGGCCCTGGCGGGGGATGCCCATCAGTCCCGCCAGGGAGTTGGTGTGGGCGATCAGGCCGCCGGCGGGCTGACCGCGCATCTGCTCGATCAGCGGGACGAGGTAGTTGACCACGACGTCGTAGTTGAGGGCCGTGATCCGTGAGACGTCCGCGACGCTCACCCGGTCCATGCGCATGTCCGGCCCCTGACCGGCGTTGAGGAGTGCGACGTCGACGGGGCCGTACGCCTCGACGGCCGCCGCCACCACCCCGGCGGCCGCCCGTGCGTCCAGCGCGTCCGCCGGGATGTCCAGGCAGGCGCTGCCCGCGGCCCGTATCTCCTGTGCCACGGCGGCGAGTTCGGCCTTCCGCCGTGCCGTGATCACGAGTCGGTTGGCGCCACGGGCGAGCAGGCGGGCCGCCTCGGCGCCGACGATCAGAATCGTCCGGTCGGTGAGGCGTGCCATGTCGTTCCTCCGCTCGGTGCTGCCGGACCTCAAGGGCCTCCAGTGGAACAGGAGTTCCTCCAGCCCGCCGGCCAGAACCCCCTCCCGGCGTCTCGCCTTCACCGCCGATCCGGAGACCGTACCCGAAGGTGGGATGGGGGTCGGGGGTCAGCCGCGGACGCATCCGTTCGGGTCGCGAGGATCACGGGATCGGCGGAGCCCGGGTTCGTTGCGTGGGTGCGTGAGCCGTGCTTGGCTCGGCCGATGAACTTTCTGTTGACGGCGAGCGGGCTGCGCAACGAGTCGCTGCGGGACGCGCTGCGGGAGATGCTGGGCAAGCCGTTCGGATCGGCGAACGTCGTGTACGTTCCGACGGCCTCGGTCGCCGAACCCGGGGACCACGGGTGGTTCGTCGCGAACATGAACCGGCTGCACGGGCTCGGCTGGCGGGAGTTCGACGTCCTGGAACTGAACGGCCTGCCCCGCCCGTCGGTGCTCGACAGGCTGCTCCACGCCGACGTCGTCTACGTCGAGGGCGGCAACCACTACCACCTCGCCCGCAGCATCACCGGCAACGGCCTGGCCGACGGCTTCCTGCGAGCGCTGGAGGGCCGGGTCTATGTGGGGTGCAGCGCAGGATCGATGATCTTCAGCCGTCATCTCACCGGACACTCCGCCGACGTGATCGGTGACACCGGGGACCTCCACGTCCTCGGGGCGACGGCCGTGGAGCCGCCGTTCGGCCTCTTCGACTGGTACCTCAAGCCGCACCTGTACTCACCGGACTTCCCCGAGCGGGACGACGCCTGGGCCGACCGCATCGCCGAGCGGGCGGACTTCCCGATCTACTTCATCGACGACGACACGGCCCTCCGCGTCAGGGACGGCAAGGTGGACGTGGTCTCCGAGGGCCGCTGGCGGTTCCATCCCTTCGAGTGAGTGCCGGTGGATACGCTGATGACCGAAGAGCGGTCCGGAGGGGGGACGGCACGTGTCAGAAGCAGGCGTATCCACCCAGGGTGAATCGGAACGCGTACTCAATCCCTTGTGGATCATCTCCCTCTTCCTCGGCCTCACCGAAGTCACGGTCGGCGTGGCGGCGACGCAGTCCGAGGGCTGGATCCAAGGCATGCTCGCGATCTTCTCCGTGGTGTTCCCGTCCGCCGTGGCTGCGACCTTCTTCACGATCGTGCTCACTCGGCCCTTCGTTCTCTATGCCCCCAGGGACTATCCGAGTTCACCCAGTATCGAGGCGTACGTGACAGCGGTCTCCTCGACGTCCGGCCGGAACCTGCAAAGCATGGAAGCGGCCATCCGATCGGCAGTTGAAGAGGTGGTTGTGCCCCGGCTGCCGGGATCTGCCGACGAGCACCATGAGGAACTCATCGAGGCTGCGGTCCAAGCGGCACAGGCCGATCTGCGCCGCCACTCAGTGGAGGTCGACGTCAGCCGCATCGATCGAAAGTGGCCCGTGAAGCTGCTGAGCTTCCCGCACGAGCTGACGGTGAGCGAACTGCTCGATGCCGTATTCATGGAACTTCAGGACCTCATCGGCGTCTACTCCTACGGCCGCGAGTGGCTGATTCAGGATTCGGTGACCGGCAGGTGTTTCACCGGGATCGGATACACGTACCGGCAAGGGCAGGGACTGGACCCCGGAGACGACCGCAGCCTGAGCCAGATCGGTATCGAGTCCGGGACCCGATTGCTTGCTGTTCCCATGTCCGGTTCGGACCCGCAGCGGTAGTGGAGCGCCGTCACACCGCCCGCGGCGTGCTCAGCGGGGTTCGGGGCCGGAGGTCTTTCGTGGTCAGGCCGGGCCGGGGACGCCGAGGGCGGGGAGTACGGTCTCGGCGACTCGACAGGCCTCTTCCAGGAGCGGGTTGGCGGAGAGGATGAATGTGTCGACGCCCAGTTCCTCGTACTCCCGGAGGCGCTGGACCACCTGCTGGGTGGAGCCCACGACGGCGGTGCCCGGTCCGGGGCGGAACAGGCTCATGCCCGGCCAGAGGTTGGGGTGGGTCTCCAGCTCCCTGGCCCGGGCCGGGACCCGGCCGCCGTGCTGGCGGAACTGCCGCTGCCAGCCGACGCCGTCCTCGTCCCTGCGGTCACCGAGCTGCCGGGCGTACGTGGCCTCGCTGGTGACGTCGAGGAGCCGGTCGGCGGCCGCCCAGGCCTCGTCCTCGGTGTCGCGGACGATCAGGTGCAGCCGCAGTCCGACGCGCAGGGTCCGCCCGTGTGCCGCGGCCCGCTCACGCACCCGCTCCAGTTTCTCCTTGAGCAGGTGCGGTGGTTCGCCCCAGGTCAGGTAGACGTCCACGTGCTGTGCCGCCATCTCGATCCCCGCCGGTGAGGAGCCTCCGAACCACAGCGGGACGTGCGGGCTCTGGACGGGTCGCAGGTCGCCGAACGAGGCGCCGGCGCCCTTGAGGTCGTAGAAGCGGCCCTGGTGGTCGAAGACCTCGCCGGCGGTCAGCCGCTTGACGATCGACCAGTACTCGGCGCTCAGCTCGTAGCGTTCGTCGTGCTCGACGTCCAGGCCGTACTGCCGCAGGGTCTGCGTGGAGCCGTTGACCACGTTGAAGCGCAGCCGGCCACCGAACAGGTTGTCGAAGGTCAGGGCCATCTTGGCCAGCAGCGTCGGTGCGATCAGCCCGGGATGGACCGCGAGCAGCGGCTTGAACCCGGGCCCGGTGGCGGCGGCCAGGGCACTGCCCAGCGGCCAGACGTCGTGCAGGTCGGTGGCGAGCAGGGCACCGCTGAAGCCGAGGCGCTCGACGGTCTGGGCAAGCTGCTGGAGGTAGCGGAGGTCGACCGGTCGACGCCCCTCGGGCTCCCACGGGTAGGCGCCCTCACGCGGGATGATGTACCAGAGAACTTCGGAGGCCATGGTTCGCGGATCTCCTCAGCGGGTGCGGGCGACGGCTTCGGCGACCGTGACGGGGCCGTCGATGAAGCCGGTGCGGGTGAAGATGTCGGCTGCCTGCTGCTGCTCGGCGAGGAACTCCTCGCTCACGTCCTCGATCCGCCAGGGCAGGGCGCGCAGGGCCGTCTCCCAGTCGTCGACCGCGCCGCTCTGGTGGTCGGCCGCGATCGCGGCGGCCTCGCGCGGGTGCGCCTGGGCCCAGGCGTCCGCCCGGCGCAGGGCGCGGGTCAGCGCCTGGACGATCTCGGGGCGCTGTTCGGCCAGCTCCCGCCGGGCGAAGAACACCGAGCGGTCGGTGATGACGTCGCCGGTGCGGACCAGGACGCGGACGCCTCCGGTGCGCAGGGCCCGGGCGAGCTGCGGGCCCTGGGCGACCCAGGCGGCGATGGCGCCGTCCCGCAGCAGCTTCTCGCTGTCCTCGCCGCCGCGTTCGGCGGTGATGTCGGTGGCGTAGGACAGGCCGGCGTCGTCGAGGGCCTTGGCCACGAGATGGGTCTGCCAGGAGCCGATCGCGAGGTGGACGGTGCCGCCCGCGAGGTCGGCGACCTTGTGCACGGGGCTGTCCTCGGCGACCAGGAGGGCCCCGTGGTCGGGGCGCGGGGCGGACACCGCCGTGTAGACGATGTCGTGTCCGGCGGCCTGGGCGGTGACGGGCGGGGTGGAGCCGGTGCCGCCGAAGTCGATCACGCCGTCGGTGAGCAGCTGCCCGGTGCGCACGCCGTCGGTGTAGGTGTGGAAGGCGACGCTCTCCCCCACCGCGGCGAGCTCTTCGGCGGCGTGGTCGAGCCGGGAGAGGTAGTAGAGCGTGGGGTTGCTGTTGTGGACGCCGATGGTGATGGTCATTCAGATCGCTCCTGGAACAGAGGGGTGGGAGGAGGTGGTGGTCACGCCGAGGTCGTCCAGTAGACGCCGGCGCAGGGCGGCGAAGGCCGGGTCGCCGGGTTCGCGGGGGCGGGCAACGGTCACCGGTTCGTCGGTGACGAGTCGGCCGTCGCGCAGGACGCACACGCGGTCGGCGAGACGTACGGCCTCCTCCACGTCGTGGGTGACGAGGAGGACGGCGGGCCGGTGGGCCCGGCAGAGTTCACCGACGAGGTCCTGCATGCGCAGCCGGGTGAGGGCGTCCAGGGCGGCGAACGGTTCGTCCAGCAGGAGGAGTTCGGGCTCGCGGACCAGGGCGCGGGCCAGGGCGACGCGCTGGGCCTCGCCGCCGGACAGGGTGGCGGGCCAGGCCTGGGCATGGTCCGCGAGGCCGACCTCCGCCAGGGCGCGGCGGCCGCGTGCGGCCTCGGTGCGGGGCAGGGCCACGGTCACGTTGGCCAGGACCCGCTTGGACGGCACCAGACGTGGTTCCTGGAAGACGATCGTGCGGGCGCCGGGGACGAGGACCTGTCCCGAGTCCGCTCCGTCCAGGGCGCCCAGGATCCGCAGCAGCGTGGTCTTGCCGCTGCCGCTGGCCCCCAGCAGGGCGACGAACTCGCCGCGTGCGATGGTCAGTTCGAGCCCGTCCAGCACGGTCCGCTCCGCGAAGGCCTTGTGCAGCGCGCGGACTTCGACGGCGGCGCTCACCGGCCTGCCCTCCGCCATGGCATGAGCGCCCGCTCCAGCAGCCGTACGAGGGCGTCGGCCAGCAGTCCGAACAGCCCGTAGACGAGGATGCACACGGCGAGGACGTCCGTGCGGGCGTAGCTCTGCGCCTGGGCCATCAGGTAGCCGATGCCCGCGGTGGCGTTGATCTCCTCGGCGGCGATCAGCGCGATGACGCTCAGGGTCATCGACAGCCGCAGCCCTGCCAGGAGCGAGGGCAGGGCGCCGGGCAGGACCACCTCGCGCACGATCGCCAGTCGGCCCATGCCGAAGCTGCGCATCGCCTCGACGAGTTTGCGGTCCGTGCCGCGGACGCCGCTGGAGGTGGACACGTACATCGGGAAGGTGGTGGCGACGGCGATCAGCAGGACCTTGGCGATCTCGTTGATGCCGAACCAGACCATGAACAGCGGGACCAGGGAGAGGAAAGGGATCGTGCGCAGGGTCTGGAGCGAGGAGTCGAGGAGTTCGTCGCCGAGACGGGTGAAGCCGGTGACGACCCCGAGCACGAGGCCGGTGGTGACGCCGAGCAGGAGACCGAGGCCGGAGCGGGTCAGTGAGGTGGCGAGCGCGTCGGGCAGCTGGCCGTTCCCCCACAGTTCGCCGATCGCGCGGATCACGTCGGCGGGCGAGGCGAGCACGTCGGGGGTGAGCACCCCGGTCGCGGAGGCGGTCCACCACAGCGCGAGCAGCGCGACGGGGCCCAGGGTCCGGGTCGCGGCGCCGTAGCGGCGGGGACGCGGCCGGCGCGGCCGGGGCCCGGGGGTCACCAGGGCCCGGTGCGTCGGCGGTGCCGACGACTCGTGGAGGGCGGTCATGACAGCTTCGTCACGTCGATGAGGTGGGAGGCGATGTCGACCTCGGAGGAGGTGACCTTCTGCGTGGCGTAGAAGCGGGCGACGGCCTTGAACCGTGTGATGTCCGCCGCGGTGATCGGTTCGAGGGTTCCGCCCTGCGCGGTGAACTCGACCTGGACGCTCTTGGCCTTCCCGGCGAGGGCCTGCGGGCCGGCGTCGGTGTTGACGTTCAGATAGGCGGCGGGGTCCTTCTTCTCCTTGACGCTGCCGTCGTGCAGGTACTGGTAGAGCGCCTTGACGACCTCGGGATGCCGGTCGGCGAAGGCGGTGCGTACGGCGGTGAGGGTGTAGTTGTCCGACCCGATGTCCTCGCCGTCGGCCACGAAGTGCGCCTTGCCCGTGCCGATCTCGGCCACCGAGTACGTCGCCCAGACCGCCCAGGCGTCGACCTTCCCGGCGTTGAAGACGGCGGCCGTCTGGTCGGGGCGCAGGTAGACCCGCTTGACCTTGTCCGCGGCGACGCCGGCCTTGTCGAGCGCCTTCAGCAGCAGGTACTCGCCGGTGCCGCCCTGGTTGACGGCGACCTTCTTGCCGACGAGGTCCCGGACGGAGTCGATGCCGGAGCCGTTCTTGACGAGGATGCCCTCGCCGACCGGGTCGGCCGCGGTGGCGGTGAAGAACTTGAATCCGGGTGTCTGCGCGAGGGAGGTGATGCCGGAGGTGATCGAGGCGGTGGCGATGTCGAGCTGGTCGGCGTTGATGGCCTGGGCCGCGGGGGCGAAGGGGCCGGCGCTGCCGGTCCAGGCGACCTCGGCGTGCACCTTGGCCAGGGCCTTGGCGAGGGATCCGTCCTTCTTGCCGACGGCCAGCACACCGGAGTTGCCGGGGTCGGGGATGCGGACGGTGACCGTGGCACCGGAGGATGCGGTGTCCGCCTGGGAGGTGCCGCAGGCGGTGAGCGCGGCGAGCGCCGTGACGGTGGCGAGGGCAGCGGGCAGGAGTCTCGGGATGCGCATGGCGGTCCTACGTGTCGAGGGTGGCGGTCAAGGACTGCGGGAGGGCTCCGGCGAGCCGGAGGCGGGCGCGACGCAGGGGTTCTAGGTCGGCCCAGGCGCGCACGTCGACGGGTTCGGGGAGGAATCCGTGGGCGCGCAGGGCGGCCTCCTGACGGACGAGCAGGTCGAGCCGCCCGTCGCTGAGGTCGGGGTGCAGGGTGCGGTGGGTTCCCTGCCGGTAGGCGCCGTGGACGCCCTGTGCGCCGGCGCCGGTCTCGGCCCCGAGGATGCGGGCGACCTCGCCCGGCCGGGCGGCGGCCCAGTCCGCGGCGCGCAGCAGGACCGCGAGGAACCGGTCCACGAGGTCGGGGTGTTCGTCGAGCAGGTGCTGGTGGACCGTGATGGGACGCGGGGTCCCGTTGTTCACCCGGTGGGTGACGTCGGGCAGTTCGTCGAGTTCCACGGCCGTCCGGGCGCCGGCGCGCTGTGCGGCCTCGACCGCCAGGGCGCCCTTGACGTAGACGGCGTCGACGTCACCGCGGGTGAGGGCGGCCAGTTCGGCGGCCCACTGCCCGGTGTGGCCGTCGGCCGGCACGTCGACCGGTTCCGCGTCCTGGAGACCGAGCCCGGCGGAGGCCAGCGCGCCTTCGAAGCCGCGCAGGGCCATGGCCCGCCAGAAGTCGATGGCGATGGAGTGCCGGGGCACGGCCAGCCGTCGGCCGCGCAGTGCCGCGGACCCGCGGATGCCGGAGTCCGGTGCGACGAGGATCGTCTGCCGCTCCTCGATCCAGGTCAGACCGATCAGTCGGGTCGGCTCCCCGTTGGACCGGGCCCACAGCGCGGGCACGTTGCCGCCCTCGCGGAACAGGGCGGGCAGCGCGTGCGTGTAGTGGGCGCTGCGGACGTCGGCCCGCACGTCGGCCGCGTTGTCCTGGAGGGAGCGGACGGCAATCCCGTCCGGCGCGAACTCCTCGGTGAGCCACTGCCGGTCGGCGGCGATACCGGTCGCGGTGGGCACGGGACAGCGGGTGAACCACAGTGTTTCGGGCAGGGGTGAATGCGTCATGGGCTCTTCCCTGGAAACGGCGCGCGTCGAGGGCGGCGGCCCGTCGAAGGCGGCGGCTATGGGGCGTGACACCGGGCCGGGCGACGGCTGCCGCGCCGTCGCCGCCGTGTCAGCGGATGATCGGGGGGCCGGCCGGCCCGAAGAAGGGCGTCGGATCCGGCAGGACGGGGGTCAGCGACAGACGGCGCTGGAGACGCGGCCGAGGTCGACATGACGGCGGGCGGTCAGCAGGAGCGGCGCGGTGCCGTACATCGCCTCGCCCCTTCCACCGGCCTGCGCCGGTCCGGTTCCGGCGGCGTCACCGCAGCCTGACACGGTCCTTCGGCGTGCGGCAAGCGGCTTCCCATGATGTGGGAGCGGGCGTGAACAGGCTGTTTCGGCAGCTGGCCGGTGATCGTCAGGCTTGCTGCGATGTGGGAACGTCGAGCCAGGTCGAGCAGAGCAGGAGGAGCCGTCACGGTGGCGCAGACACCGATCGCCGGAGCGCAGGCGGTCCAACGGGCCCTCGACATCCTGCACTGCTTCCACGACAACGCGCCCGATCTCAGCGCCTCGGAGATCTCGCGCAGGCTGGGCCTGTCCACGTCGACGGCGCACCGGCTGGCCCGCACCCTTGAGGGCGCCGGCTTCCTGGAGCAGGACTCGAGGACGGCGCGCTACCGGCTCGGCCCCGCGGTCACCGAACTCGGCCGCCTCTCGTATCACCAGCGGGGCCTGCACCTGACCTCTCCCGAGCTGGCGGACCTGGCCCAGCGCACCGGGGCCACCGCCGACCTGGCCCTGCGCAGCGGCCCCCACGCCGTGATCGTGGCCGGCGGTTCGGTCACACCGAAAGTGGGGCTACGGCGTCCCCTGCACTCCACGGCCCTGGGCAAGGTGCTCCTGGCCTGGCCTCGTCCCGGCGAGGGCGGCGCGGAGTCACTGCCGCTGCTCCCGGCCTTCACCGACCGCACCATCGTGGACCGTGAGCAGTTCGCCGCGGAACTGCAGCGCGTACGCGCCCAGCGGTACGCGCTCAACGACGGCGAGTCCGCGCACGGCGTGCGTACCCTCGCCGTGCCCGTCCTCGACCACCTCACCTCCGCGCGCTTCGCCCTCGCCCTGCGCGGCACACCGGACCTGATCACCCCGGACCGCGTCGACTGGTTCCTCGCGCAGGCCAGAACCTGCGCGCAGGCCCTGGAGATCCTGCTCCTCCCCCCGTCGCAGCGCAGGAGCGGTGGTCCCCAGTCGGAGCGATGACGGCGGTCGCCGTCGGCCCGGCACCGCGGCCCACGACGCACTCGTGGCCACGCCGCTGATACAGCCCGATCCAGGTCAGAGCGTGCGCCGCGACGGCCGGCCCGCTGTGGGCACTCGTGCCCACAGCACCTCGGAGCGGGCGTTTTGCCCTATTTAGAGGTGGTTGTTCCGTATCAGCGCGCGATGCTCCGAACATCACTTCCCGCAGAACCGTTGACTATGGACATCCCTGTACCTACGCTCTCGCTTGTCCATGGTTGTCCATACACAAAGCGGTGTGTCGATGAAGATCGCGGTTGTCGGAAGTTACGGTGCCGGCCTGACCATGCGGGTCCCCAAGGCGCCCGCCGCAGGGGAGACGGTCTCCGGTGGGACCTTCGCCCCCGGGCCCGGCGGCAAGGGCAGCAACCAGGCCGTGGCCGCCGCCCGGCTGGGCGCCGACGTCGCGCTGCTGACCGCCGTCGGCGACGACGACTTCGGCCGGGCCGCCAGGGAGCTGTGGCGCGCCGAGGGCGTCGACGCCGCCCACGTCGTCACCGGGCTGGCGCCCACCATGGTCGGGTTCATCCTGGTCGAGCCGTCCGGGGAGAACCGCATCGCCATCGCCCCCGGCGCCCTGGACGAGCTGGACGCCGCCGCCGTGGAGCGCTTCCGCCCCGAGATCGCCTCCGCCGACGTCCTCGTCGTCTCGATGGAGATCCCCGAGGACGCCGTCACCGCCGCGCTCCGCCTCGGCCGCGAGACCGGCACCCGCACCCTGCTCAACCCCGCTCCCGCCCGCCCGCTCCCCGACACCTGCTGGCCGCTGATCGACGTGATCACGCCCAACCAGACCGAGGCCCCCGTCCTCCTCGGGCTCGGCCCGGACCACGGACTCGGCGACGAGGACCTCGTCCGCGCGCTCCAAAAGCGCACCGGCGGGATCGCGCTCCTGACCCGGGGCGGCGAAGGAGCCCTCGTCGCGCAGGAGTCGGGCGTCACCGCGGTGCCCCCGCACCCGGCGGACGCCGTCGTCGACACCACCGGCGCGGGCGACTCCTTCACCGCCGCCCTCGCCGTCGCCCTGGCCGAAGGGCTGCCCGTCGAGCGGGCGGCCGCCTTCGCCGCCGCGGCGGGCTCCCACACCGTCTCCGTCGCGGGCGTCATCCCCGCCCTTCCCACCAGAGACCAGCTGAACGCCCGGATTGGAAACGCCTCGTGACCCTGACCACCTCCACCCCGCCGGCCCCGGCGGCCTCATCGGGCCCCGAGTCCGCCCGGCAGCTCCCCGCGGCGCTGCGCAGGCTCCTGCACGCCCGCGAGGCCGGCGTGTTCGCCGCACTGGTCCTGCTGTTCCTGCTCGGCACCGTGCTCTCGCCGACCTTCGCCCAGTCCGACAACCTGCTCTCGGTGGGCCAGCAGATCGCGCAGATCGGCATCATGGCCGTCGGCGTGACCTTCGTGATCCTCAACGGCGAGATCGACCTCTCGGTGGGATCCACCTACGCGCTGTCCGCCATCTCCACCGGCATGCTCATCTCGGACGGCTGGAGCTGGCCGGCCGCGATGCTCGTCGGACTCGCGGTGGGCCTGGTCGCCGGGCTCGTCAACGGGCTGGCCGTCGTGGTCCTCGGTGTCCCCTCCTTCATCGTCACCCTCGGCACGCTCAGTGTCTTCCGCGGCGTCGCGCTGCTCGTCTCCGACGGCGCCCCGATCTCCCTGCGCTCCTCCCAGCCGGGCGTGGCCGAGTTCAACCTCCTCGGCCAGGGACGGCTGTTCGGCGTGGTGCCGATGCAGTTCGTGTTCTTCGCGGCCGTCGCCGCCGTCGGTGTGGTCCTGCTGGCCCGCTCCCGGTTCGGCTTCAACACCTACGCGGTGGGCGGCAACCAGGAGGCCGCACGGCTCGTCGGCGTCAACGTCAAGCGGGTCAAGCTCGCCGCGTTCGTCCTGTCCGGGTTCACCGCCGGCCTCGCGGGCGTCCTCGGCCTGTCCTTCCTCTCCTACGTGCAGGGCGTGACCGGCCAGGGCCTGGAACTCACCGTCATCTCGGCGGTCATCATCGGCGGCGCCGCCCTCTTCGGCGGCTCGGGCACGATGTGGGGGACCGTCATCGGCGTCGCCTTCATCGGCCTCCTCCAGAACATCCTCAACATCAAGGGCATCTCGTCCTTCTGGCAGACCGTCGTCACCGGCCTGGTCATCGTCGCCGCGGTCGCGGCCGACACCTGGCAGCGCAAGCGCAAGAGCCGCGCCTGACCGCAGCCCCGGCCCGGAACCGTCGGCCCGCTCCCCCGGCCTCGGCTCCCGGATCCGCCTCCCCCTCCCGGTCCGCCATGACCAGGACCCACCGCGCACGGTCCACCGCGCGGCCGCCGCCCCCGGCGAGCCCCCGCCGGTGACCACCGCGCCCCTCACGCCCCACACGCACACCCCCGCTCCCGGCCGGACCGGACGGGCCGCCGAGCCGCGCCGCCCGCCCCTCCCGGAGCACCCGCACACCCGCACACCCGCATCCCGTCCCCGCCCCACCGCCGGACACGACAAAGGAGTCTCCATGTCCCCGCGTTCCCTCCTCAGATCGCTGGCCGCCGCCACGGCCGCCTCGGCAGCCCTCGCCCTCACCGGGTGCGGCGCCGTCACCGCCGCCGACTCGGGCGGCTCCTCCGACGGATCCTTCAAGCTCGCCTCGTACATCCAGCAGCGGATCGACGACGACAAGCCGATGCGGATCAAGCTGAGCTACCACGACCCGTCCCTCGCCTTCGCCACCCCGATCTCCACGGGCATGAAGCGGGCCGGCAAGGAACTCGGCGCCGACGTCTCCCTGATCGGCCCCACCGGCGGTGACGCGGCCAAGCAGGTCTCCGAGATACAGACCCTCATCCAGCAGAAGGCCGTCGACGGACTCGCCGTCTCCTCCGCCTCCAGCGACGCGCTCAAGCCCGTCATCAGCCAGGCCTACAAGGCGGGCATCCCGATCATCTCCTTCAACACCGACAACCCCGACTCCGAGCAGATGGGCTTCGTCGGCCAGGACCTCAAGGGCTCCGGCAAGTCCCAGGCCGAGGAGCTGCGCAAGCACCTCAAGGGCGACGTCAACGGCAAGTCCGTGGTCGTGTTCTCCGTGGACACCGGCGCCGGCTGGTCGCACGACCGCTTCTCCGGGTTCGAGGAGGGCATGAAGGGCAGCGGGCTGAAGATCGTCGGCCCGGTCAACGTCGGCAACGAGCCCAACGCCGCCTACAACACCGTCGAGTCGACGATGTCCGGTCAGTCCGGCGTGGTCGCCGTCGCGGGCCTGGACTGCTGCTCCACCACCGCCGCCGCCAAGTGGGTCGCGCAGTCCGGACACTCCGATACCATCGCCATGGGCGGCTTCGACCTGCTGACGCAGACCGCCGAGTACGTCGACCGGGGCGTCCTGGACTTCACCATCAGCCAGAACCCCACCGAGCAGGGCTACCAGGCCGTCAAGGTGCTGAACGACTTCCTCACCAAGGGGAAGAAGATCAGCGGGGTGGACACCGGCGCCCAGTTCATCACCCGCGCCAACCTGAGCGACGCCACGGTGGAGGACTGATGTCCGCCACCCCGGACCGTCCCGCCGCAGCCCCGGCCCCCGGGCCGAGCACGGCCAAGTCCCCCGCCCCGGCGGCGGACGGGGGTTCCGTGCCCGCCGTCCGCGTCACCGGCCTCTCCCGCAGCTTCGGCCCGGTCCGCGCCCTGCGCGACGTCAGCTTCGACGTCCCGGCCGGCGAGATCACCGCGCTGCTGGGCGAGAACGGCGCCGGCAAGTCGACCCTGCTGAAGATCCTGGCCGGCCTCCAGCCGCCCAGCGAGGGCTCGGTGACAGTCTTCGGCGAGGAGGTCACCTCCTTCGACCCCGGCACCATGCTCGGCCGCCACGGCGTCGCCATCGTCCCGCAGGAGCTGTCGCTGCTGCCCGACCGCACCGTCGCCGAGAACGTGCTCAGCGGGGTCGAGCCCGGCAGCCGCTGGTTCCCGAACCGGCGCCGGATGGCCGAGCGCACCGCCGAGCTCCTCGACCAGCTCGACCTCGCCGTCGACCCCGGCGCCGCCGTGCGCACCCTGGACCTGGCCACCCAGCAACTCGTCGTGGTGGCCCGGTCGGTGGCCCGGGGCTGCCGGGTGCTGATCCTGGACGAACCCACCGCCATGCTCACCCCGGCCGAGGCCGACCGCCTGTTCGCCCTCATGGACCGGCTCAAGAGCGCGGGCACCACCATGCTCTACGTCTCCCACCGGATGCCCGAGGTGTTCCGTCTCGCCGACCACATCCAGGTCCTGCGCGACGGCGGCCACGTCGCCTCCTGGCGCGGCGCCGACACCACCCCCGACCGCGCCGTCGCCGCCATGGTCGGCCGCGAGCTCGGCCAGTTCACCCGCCGCGAGACCGGCCCCGCCGAGCCCGCCGCCGAACCCGTGCTCAAGGTGCGGGAGCTGAGCGGACGACGGCACCGGGACGTCTCCTTCGAACTGCGCCCCGGCGAGATCCTGGGCGTGGCCGGGCTGCCCGACTCGGGCCGGGTCGAACTGCTGCACAACCTCTTCGGCGGTGACCGCGGCACCGGCGGCAGCGTCGAGCTCCTGGGCCGTCCCTACAACCGCCGCAACCCGATCGCCAGCGTCGAGCGCCGGCTCGCCTTCGTCCCCGGTGAACGCCGGGCGCAGGGCCTGCTGACCACCATGAGCGTCGGCGAGAACATCGGCGCCCTCACCACCCGCGCCTTCAGCCGCCTCGGGCTGCTGCGTCGCCGCGCCTTCGACTCCGCGGCCGGTGAACAGGCCAACCGGCTTCGGGTGAAGACGGCCACTCTGAGTCAGCCGATCACCAGCCTGTCCGGCGGCAACCAGCAGAAGGCCGTGCTCGGCCGGTGGCTCGCCATCGACCCCGGTGTGCTCATCCTCGACGAGCCCACCCGCGGCGTCGACATCGGCGCCAAGGCCGAGATCTACGCCCGGCTGTTCGCGCTCGCCGAGGAGGGGCTCGCCATCCTCTGCTCCTCCTCCGACCTGCCCGAACTCCTCACCCTCACCGACCGGATCGCGGTGATGAGCGAGGGCCGCCTGGTGGCCGTCACCGACACCCGCGACGCCACCGAGGAGTCCGTCATGGCACTCGCCACCGGAACCGAGCGGGCGGCCGCCTGACCGGTCCGCACGCCACAGCCCCGTAACCGGCGCCCCGGCCGGACGGCCACCACGGCCCACGACCCACGCGCCCACACCCGACGAACCACGCGTCCGACGCCCCACACCCCACGAAAGGGACCCATCATGAAGCGCTCCGGCATCCTCAACGCCGAACTGAGCGGAGCCCTCGCCACCCTCGGCCACACCGACCTGCTGCTCGTCGTGGACGCGGGCTTCCCGGTGCCGGCCGACGCGCACCGCATCGACCTCGCTCTCGCCGAGAACCTGCCCGACCTGCGCACGGTCCTCGGCCTGATCGCCGACGAACTCGTCGTGGAGGGCGTGGTGCGGGCCGAGGACGTCCCCACGCACAACCCCCGTCTCGACGCCTGGCTGCACGAACGCTTCACCGGCGCCGAGTTCACCACCCGCCCGCACGCCGAGGTCCTCGGCGAACTCGCCCGCAGCGCCAAGGTCGTCGTGCGCACCGGGGCCTTCGAGCCCTGGGGCAACATCGGCCTGTTCTGCGGAGTGGACGTACCGCGCTGGTTCGGCGGCGAAGGCGTCGTCGTACCCGACCAGTACGCGTCCCGGCTCTGACCGACGCCACCGCTACCGCCACCGCTACCGCTACCGCCACCGCCACCGCCACCGCACGTTCCGCCGCAGGCGGCCCTTCCACCGGCAGACCCGCCGCATCCGATCCCAGGGAGACCACCCCGTGTCCGAAACCACCGTCAGCTCCGTCGAACTCGACCTCACCCCGGCCGAGATGGCGCCCTACATCCAGCACACCAAGATCGACCCGGACGCCACGCGCGACGAGATGATCGCCCACGCCCGCGAGGCCGTCACGCACGGCTTCAACGCCGCCATGGTCCCCGCGTCCTGGCTGCCCCTGGTCGTCGCCGAACTCCGCGGCACCGGCGTCCAGGTCGCCTCCGCCCTCGACTTCCCCACCGTCGGCGTGATGACCAGCTCCGGCAAGGCCGCCGAAGCCGCCGAGATCGCCCGTCTCGGCGCCGACCAGCTGGACATCGGCGTCCAGATCGGCTGGCTCAAGAGCGGCCGCTACGACGACTTCCGCGAGGACATCGCCGGCGTCGTCCGCGCCAGCGGCATCCCGGTCAAGGTGATGCTCGAACTCCCCCTGCTCACCGACGCCGAGAAGGAGGCCGCCGTCGAGCTGTCGATGGAGGCCGGCGCCGCCTTCCTGAAGAACGCCAGCAGCGGCCAGATCGAGACGGCGAACCCGGCGAGCGTGGCGTACCTTGTCGAACGGGCGCGCGACGGGGTCCGGGTCAAGGCGTCCGGCTCCATCAAGACCTACCGGCAGGGCCTGGCCCTCCTGCGGGCCGGCGCCTCACTGCTCGGCACCAGCGCCGGTCTGTCCATCATCACCGACACCGGGGACGACACGACGGCCAGCTACTGACCCCGCCACCGCGGCCGTGTCCCGGCAGCCGCCGGGACACGGCACCCACGGCCGGAGCGACAGCCGTCCTCCGGCCCCACCGGAAAAGGAGAAGCAACGACCGTGACGGCCGACAAACGGGGACTTCCGGACATCCAGCGCGACGTTCCCACGGCGATCCATGTCCAGATCTCGGAGCACATCCGACTGCGGATCGCCAGCGGCGACTGGCCGGCGCACTACCGTCTCAAGAGCGAGCCGGAGCTGGCCCAGGAGTTCGGTGTCAGCCGGGGCACCCTCCGGCGGGCCCTGACCACGCTGATCGAGGAGGGCCTGCTGCGCCAGGTCCGCGGGCGCGGCACCTTCGTCACCTCGACGACGATCGAACCCGCCATCGCCCAGAAACTCAGCACGCTCTCCGAGGACTTCGCCAGCCAGGGCGTCGTCACCGCGACCACCGTGCGCGAGTGCTCGCTGATCGTCCCGCCCCGGCCCGTCGCCGCCCTGCTGGACCTCGCCCCCGGCACCCCGGTGCTCAGCCTGGTGCGGGTGCGCAGTACCGACCAGGGTCCCGTCGCGCTGCTCTCCAACTTCGTCCGCACCGACCTCACGCCCGGCATCGAGGAGGTCGACTTCACCTCGGCCAGCCTCTTCGGCGTCCTGGAGGGCACCTACGGCCTCAAGATCGCCACGGCCCGCCGTACCTTCAGCGCGGAGGCGGCCACCTCCGAGGTGGCCGGCGCGCTCGCCCTCGACGAGGGCGCACCCGTGCAGTACCTCCAGCAGGTCACCTACCTCGCCGACGACCGCCCCGTGGAGTACTCCGACGTATGGATCCACAGCGGCCGGCTCCGCGTGACCTCCCTGCTGGTACGCCGCTGAGGCGGCCCTCCGCGATCCGTCCACCGGCCCGGCCGACCGGGGCCGGACGGGCGGGGCCGGACGGGCGGGCGCCCTTCGCCCGGCCAGGGGCGGACGTCGACCGCAAATCGCCGTAATACCGACTTCTCGCGCGGGCCGCTAGTGTTTGATCCATGAACTCGCGGTTTGCGCTGCTCAACGCGGTGGACCCCGGTGTCACGGAGAGTGAGGTCTTCCGCCTGGCTCTTCTGCATGCGGTAGGGGAGCTGAACGCCCTCGGCGGGATGATCCACCTGCGCGGTCCGATGTCCGCGCTGCGGCTGGTGTCGGTGACCGGTCTTCCGTCCGCGCTCACCCGCACCTGGGAGATCATCGACCAGGAGGGCCCGTCGGCGCCGGCCCGCGCCCTGCAGCAGGCCAGCGGTGTGTGGGTGCCGGCGAGTCCCGGTGACCAGGTCCGGGCAGCCGGTCCGGCCGGACCCGCGCAGGACGGGGATGGGACGGCCTGGCCCGGCACCGGCCTCGTCGCCCTTCCGCTGTCCGGTGCGGGCCGCGTCATCGGGGCCTTCACCGTGGTGACGGGCGACCGGGGTGAGCCGTCGGCGCGGGAGTGGGGCTTCCTCAGGGCCGTGACCGCCTGGATCGAGGAACGGATGGCCCTGGCGCCTCCCCCGCTCGGTCCGGCCGAGCCCGACCTGAGCGGCGCGTGGTTGCGGCAGGCCCTGAAGGAGGTCAGCGTCGGTTCGTGGGACTGGGACGTCCGCACCGGTGCCCTGATCTGGGACGAGGCCGCACTGGAGCTGTACGGCACCAGGCCCGCCGACTTCACCGGCAAGATCGACGACTGGCTGCGCATCGTCCACCCCGACGACCTGCCCCAGACGCTGAGTTCGGCGCAGCGGGCGATCCGCGACCACACGCTGTACGAGGCGGAGTACCGCGTACGGCGCCTGGACGGCACGTACGGCTGGACGCGGGCCCGCGGACGGGCCACCTACGACGCTCAGGGCGAGCCCCTGCGGATGATCGGCGTCGGCTGGGAGACCGACGAGTCGCGCTCCGCGCGTGACGCCCTCAGCCGGGCCCTGCGGCACATGAGCGACGGCTTCCTGGCGGTGGACGGCACCTGGCGGATCACCTTCGCGAACCTGGAGGCGGAGCAGACCCTGGGCCTCTCCGAGGCGGAGCTGTTCGGGCGCGTGCTGTGGGACGTGCCCAGGGCGCGGCAGATACCGGGGCTGGAGAGCGGCTGCCGCAGGGCCGCCGCCGAGGAGAACCCGGCCAGCTTCTACGTGTCCATGCCGGACAGCGGGTGCCACTACCACGTCCGGCTGGTCCCGGGCCCCGACGGTCACACGCTGTACTTCACGGACATCACCGAGCAGCGTCGTGCGGCGGACGAGCGCACGGCGGCCGAACGGGCCGCGGCGGACCGGGCGGCACGGATCGCCGAGCTGACCGCCGAGCTCGCCAGGGCGACGACGTCCCAGGACGTCGTGGACGCGGTCGCCCAACGGGTGCTGCCGCCGTTCGGGGCGGCCGGACTGCTGATGGAGGTCGCCCAGGGCGAACGGCTCCACTACGTGGGAGCCGCCGGGTACCAGGAGGACTTCCTCAGACGCATCAACTACCGCATCCCCGTGGCCGGCGACCCCGCCTGGGAAGCGATCGTGACGGGCGAGCCGCTGTTCTTCTCCTCACCTCAGGAGTTCGTGGCGCACGCACCGGAGCTGGCCGACCTGGTCACGCTCGGGGGGAAGCAGTCGTGGGCGTTCCTTCCGATGACGGCGTCCGGCCGCACCTTCGGGGTGTGCGTCGTCTCCTTCGCCCGTCCCCGCCGGCTCTCCGGGGACGAACGCACCCTGCTGACCGCGACCAACGCCCTCGTCGCACAGGCCCTGGAACGGGCACGGCTCTACGACGCCGAGCACATCCGCTCCCGCCAGCTCCAGCGCAGCCTGCTGCCCCGGGGCCTGCCCGACCTGCCCGCGTGCGAGGCCGCGGCCCGCTACCTTCCCGCCGGGCAGGGCATGGACGTGGGGGGTGACTGGTACGACGTGATGCCCCTGTCCGGCGGCCGGGTCGCCCTGGTCGTGGGTGACGTCATGGGACACGGTCTGCCGGAGGCGGCCGCCATGGGCCGGCTGCGGACAGCCGTGCACACCCTGTCCGACCTCGAACTGCCTCCCGACGAGATCATGGGCCATCTCAACGAGATCGTCGGGGGCATGGGGGACGACTTCTACGTCACCTGCGTCTACGCGCTCTACGACTCCACGACCCAGGTCTGTTCCCTCGTGCGGGCCGGGCATCCGCCACCGGCCCTGGTCCTTCCCGACGGGACCGTGCGCTTTCCGGAACTGGCCTCCGATCCACCGCTGGGCGCGGGGGAACCCCCCTTCGAGACGGTCGAGTTGGCCATGCCCGAGGGCACCCTGCTCGTGCTCTACACCGACGGCCTGGTCGAGTCGTCGAAACGCGAGATGGACCAGGGCATGGCGGAACTGGGCCGGATCCTGCGCACCGCGCACGAGGAGGGGGCCGATGCGGACCTCGAACACCTCTGCGACACTCTCACGGCGCGGCTGCTGCCGGCCGAGCACCAGGCCGCCGACGACGCGGCCCTGCTGGTCGCCCGCCTCCATGCCCTGACCAGCGACCGCATAGCCTCGTGGCCGCTCGCCGACGATCCCAGGGCGGCCGGCCAGGCCCGCGCCTACATCCGCGAGCAGCTCTCCGCCTGGGGGCTGGACGAGCTCACCCCCACCACGGAGCTCCTGGCCAGCGAGCTGGTCGGCAACGTCGTACGACACGCCAAGGGACCCGTCAGCCTCCGCCTCCTCCACGGGACCGACCTGGTGTGCGAGGTCTTCGACGGAAGCCTCACGATGCCCCGCATCCGCCGCGCCACGGACACCGACGAAGGGGGCCGCGGGCTCCAGCTCATCAGCGCGCTGTCCCAGCACTGGGGCACGCGCTACACGCCGACGGGAAAGTGCATCTGGACCGAGCAGGCGCTGCTCGGTCCGGAGAGCGACAAGGCGCCGCCGCCCGGCGTCCTCGACCTGTCGTTCCTCGACGCGGAGGACTTCGGCGGCGACCTGGACTCGCTCCTCTAGGCGGGGCCCCTGAGGCTCAGCGTCCGGTCCCGGTGTCTCCGGGGCGGCCGCGGCCGTGCGGGTGGTGTCCGGGGCCGCTCGGTGCGGCGGGCCGTGGGACGAGGCCGTGCAGATGCGCGTAGGCGACCGCGTGGACGCGGTCGCGCAGGTCGAGCTTGGTGAGGATGCGGGAGACATGGGTCTTGACCGTCTCGTCGCCGATGCCGAGGCGCGCGGCGATCTCGGCGTTGCTGTGGGCCCGCGCGAGCAGCAGGAGCACCTCCCGTTCCCGGGCGGTGAGCCGGTCCAGCCCGTCGGGAAGGGCGGTGACGGCCGGGGCCGGCGGCGGGGCGACTCCTTGCGCGAGCCGGGCGGCGAGGCGGCGTGTGACCGAGGGGTCGATCAGCGTGTCGCCGCGGGCGGCCACCCGGACGGCAGCGATCAGCTCCTCCGGCGGCAGGCTCTTGAGGAGGAAGCCGCTGGCTCCCGTGCTCAGGGCGCGGTGGACGTAGGAGTCCTGGTCGTAGGTGGTCAGCAGGATCACCTTGGTGGAGTTCCCCGGGTCCCCCAGGATCGTCTCGGTGGCACGCAGCCCGTCGAGCAGGGGCATACGGATGTCGAGGACGGCGATGTCGGGGCGGAGCCGCCGCACCTCCTCGACGGCGGCGCGGCCGTCCGACACCTCGGCCACGCACTCGATGTCGGGCTGGGTGTCCAGGACGGCACGCAGGCCGGACCGGAACATGGCGTGGTCGTCGGCGACCAGGACGCGCAACGTCATGGGATGTCCAGGGGGAAGGTCACGGAGGTGGTCCAGGTGGTGCCGTCGGAGGAAGGACCGTAGGTGACGGAGCCGTTGAAGAGCGCGGCCCGGCTGCGGATGCCCTGAAGGCCGCGGTGCGAGGAGACCGGGCCGGAACGCGGCCGGGCGGACAGCGGGTTGACGGTGGTGACGGTGAGGTTGGCGGGGGTGTGGCGGAGTTCGACTTCCGCGGCGCCGTCGCCGTGGCGCAGGGCGTTGGTGAGCATCTCCTGCACGACCCGGTAGGCGGCGATGTCCACGGACTCAGGGAGCAGGGGCGGGACGCCCAGGACGGTCACTCCTGCCCGGAGGCCTGCGGCGCGGACCGCGTCGAGGAGTTCACCGAGGTTGTCCAGGCCGGGCTGGCTGTCCTCCCCGGCGGGGTCGCCGTGCAGGAAGTCCAGCAGCCGTCGCAGGTCGGCCATGGCCGCCCGGCTGGACGTCTCGACGGCGGCCAGCGAATCGGCCACGTCCACGGTGCCCGGCGCGGCGGTGGCCTTCAGGCGGGCGACGCCCGCGTGCACGCCGATGGCGCTGACGTGGTGGGAGATCACATCGTGCAGATCGTGGGCGATGCTGCTGCGTTCCTCGGCGATGGCCGTGGCCAGGGCCTGCCGTCGCTCGCTCCGCTCCCGCTCGGCGCGCTGCTCCAGTTCGGCGATGAAGGCACGGCGGGCGGTGGTGTACCGCCCGACCAGCCAGGGCAGCACGGCGTTGGCGAGCGCGTCCAGCACGATGCGACCCCGCTGGAAGCCCGCCCCGCCGAGGACCGGTCCCGCGACGGCCCCGACGGACAGACAGAACAGGGAGACGACGGCCGGCCCCCGCTCCAGCCAGGCACCCGCCCGGTAGGCGGAGATCAGCAGGCCCGCGCCGTTGAGCTGCAGCGGGTGTCCGCCTCCGTGCAGCAGTGCCGCACCGCCCACGGCGACGGCCGCCTGCGCGACGGCTACCACTCCCGCCATCCGTGGCGGGGTGGCCAGCGCGGCGTCCACCACGACGATCGCGGCCAGGACGGCCCAGCGCCGTCCGGGCGGATACGAGGAGGCGTCCGACAACAGGAAGCCGAGGCAGTCCACGACCACCGTGACGGCGGCGACCAGGAGCGACTGACGTGTCAGTGAGCCGCTGACGTCACGGGCGGTCACGAACGCGGACATGATCCCGCGCCCGTCCCGTGTCTGCTTCCCGTGCACCCGTGCAACCCTTCGTGTTCGCGCCCCGGCGAGCCGGTCCGCCGGTCCGCCGGTCCCAGAAGTCGGCGAATCTCCGGCCTGGCCGACCCGGATGCCCATGATGCCTGGTCACAGCCGTGCGCGGGTCCCCCGTACAGGGGACCCCGAATCCCCCGTCGCCGTGACGACAGCGGTGGGCCGCCCTTTCTAGCGTGAGCCGCGATGAATGACACCGCCCTCCGTGCGGGGCCCGGCTCACCCCCTCGCACGCCTTCCCGCACCATCCGCCGCCGTCTGCGGACCGCGCCGGCCGCCCTGCTGTGCGCCCTCGGCCTGCTGTCCGCCGCGAGCCCCGTGGCCTGGGCGGACTCGCCGTCCGCCGGCAACGACGTGCAGGTGGCCCAGACCCTCGGCGACCGGGAGCTGACCGTGATCCTGCGCCGGGTCACCGGTGTACCGGGCCCCCTGCACGTGGACGTGATCACACACACGGGCACGGCGGCCGGCCGGATCAGGCTGGGGGTGGTGCCCACCGGGGTCAGCACGTCTTCGTCGGCCGGTTCCGCCTCCGGTACGACCACCGACACGGCCGTCGTGAAGCCGGGCGCCGCTCCGGGGACGTACTCGGCCCAGCTGGAGGTCGACGAGGTCGGCCCGTGGGAGCTGACCCTGGACGACGGAACGCGGACCGCGCGGATCCCCTTCGTCGTGTCCGAGCAGGTCGCCTCGCCGGACGAGAAGGCGGTGTACGGCGGCTTCATCGGCGCCGGGCTCCTCATCCCGGTCACCGTCCTCGTCGCCGTCCGCGCGCGCCGCGGCTGGTGGGCGCTGGTGCCGGCCGGCGGGATCGTCGCCGGCCTGGCCGTCGCGGTCACCGGTGCGGTGCTCTCCTCCACCCTGCCGCTCCCGGCGTCCCAGGGCGGGCAGGTCGACGCCACCGTCGACGGCGTCAGGAACCCCTACTCGTCCGTCGGCCGGCAGACGAGCGACTACTCGCGGGAGCCGGCCACGCTCGGCGTGCGCTCCTCGTCCGTCCGCGCGGGCACCGTGGACGACCTGACGTTCTCGGTGACCGACACCTCGACGGGGCTGCCGGTGGACGACATCGTCGTGCACGACGGGGCGCTCGTGCACCTGGTGGTGATCGGTCCCTCGGGACGGCTGTGGCATCTGCACCCGGTGATGACCGGCGCCGGCACCTACGAGGTCCCGCTGACCCTGCCCGAGGCGGGGCACTACGCGGTGTCGGCCGAGTTCGCCCGCCGGGGCGGCGGCGTCCAGCTGGTCCGGTCCGCCACCGGCATCGACGCGCTGGGCGGGTCCAGCTCCGCCAAGGCCGCCTCCGGTGCCGTGGCCTCGCACGCCGGACCCGGCTCGCGGACGGTCGACGGCGTCCGGGTACGGCTGACCGCTTCCTCCCTGGTCGCGGGTGAGGCCGCCGTGCTCACCGCCCGGGTCGGGAACGACGCGACGCTCCAGCCCTGGCTCGGCATGCTCGGCCACATGATCGTGGCCGGTCCGGTCCCGTCGACCGGGACGGCGGTGGGAGCGGCCGCGCAGGACGCCGAGGTCTGGGCGCACGCCCACTCCATGGGCGAGGTGTCCGACGACATGGCGGGGATGGACATGAACTCCTCCGCCGGCATGTCGCCGATGAGCGGGCTGACCTCGGTGAACGGCGACAGCACCGCCGACGAGACGGTCGCCGCCTACGGCCCGGCCATCTCCTTCGTCTACACGTTCCCCACGGCCGGCTACTACCGGATCTGGATCCAGGCGGAACGCGACGACACCATCCTGACCGTCCCCTACCTGATCCATGTCACCCGTGCCGCGGGCACCTCGGCGGGGACCCGATGAGCGCGCGCGGGTCACGGTCCGCCCGACGCCGGTCCCTGATGGGCGGGGCGATCCTGGCGACCGTGCTGCTCACGGCGCTGGCGCTGCGGCCGCTGTGGAACTCGTCGTCGGGCACGGCGGAGTCCGCCGCCTCGGCCTCCGTCTCCGTCCCTGACGGTGCCGCGACGCTCACCGGTGGCACCGCCACGGACGTGGTCGCCGTGACGGTCTACCGGCCCCGGACCGGTACCACCGCCGTCGACGTCCTGCTGAGCCCGCGTCACGAGTCCGCCGCCGGTACGGCCTCCCGGTCCGTCACGGTCTCCGCGGTGCTGCCCACGGCGGGCCACGCCGTACCCGACTTCACCGCCGTCGCCAAGAGCGACCGCCGCTACCACGTCGCCGGGCTGCCGCTGATGATGACCGGCCGCTGGGAGCTTCTCGTCGACATCGACGGCAGCGGCCGTCACGACCGCCTCGTCTTCCCGCTCACTCTCACCCGCTGATCCCGCGGGTTCCGGACCCGCTGACCCGAAAGGCACCTGCCATGGCCTCCGTTCCCGCCTCCACCCTGGCCGGCTCCGGCCAGTCGTCCCCGCCGGGCCGTCCCCCGCAACGGCAACTGCCCGCCGCGGCGGGGGCGTTCGTGGTGCTGTTCGGCACCGTCGTCTCACTGATCGGCATCAGCTGGGACATCGAGTGGCACGTCGACGTCGGCCCGGACACCTTCTTCACCCTCTCCCACCTCCTGCTCTACTCCGGCAGCGCGATCGCGGGTGTCGCCAGCCTGGTGATGGTGCTGCGTGCCACCGCCGCCCAGCGCGCCGGCCGGCCCGCCGACCCCGCCGTCGGCGGCAGCCCGGTCCGTGTCCTCGGCGGCACGTTCAGCGCGCCGCTCGGCTACCTCGTCTCCGGGACGGGTGCCGCGCTGTTCCTGATGTACGGACTGATGGACCTGTGGTGGCACTCCCTGTACGGCTTCGACGCCGTGCTCAACTCCCCGCCGCACGTGGCCCTGTTCATCTCCATCAGCCTGACCATGGTCGGCAGCGTCATCGTCTTCACGGCGGCCCGCGAGCAGGCGTGGGGGCGGGTCGGTGCGATCGTCGCCACCCCGGTCCTGATGACGTTCTGTCCGCTGACGACCTACGCCTTCCAGGGGCTGTCGCAGACCATCGACCCGCAGCTCGCGGGCAACGTCTTCTTCTCCGTCTGCCTGACGCTCACGGTCGCCGTCACGCTGCGCCGCCGGGGCAGCGCGCTCGCGATCGCGGCCGTGCTCGGGGGGATGCAGCTGTTCCTGTGGTGGTTCTCGCCCTGGGCGGCCAAGTGGTACGCCGGCTACGTCGGCCTGCCGCTGCGCGACAACCTCGTCGCCATGGCCCCCGTACTGCCCTCCGGCATCCCGATGTTCATGCTCGGCGTGGCCCTGGTGATCGAGGTGCTGCTCCTGATCGGCCGCAAGCAGGGCTGGTCCGCCCGCCGGCTCCCGCAGTTCGTCGGCGCCGTCGCCGGTGTACTGGTGAGCCTCTCCATGCTCCTTCAGACGTCACTGGTCAGCGGCGGAGGAGGCGGAGGCGGCGGCGGTCCCATGGGCCGGTCCGGCACATCGGTGACCACGCTGCTCACCGATGCCGTGCTGGGGCTGGTGATCGGCACCCTGGCCGGTTACCTCGGCTCCCGCTTCGCCGTCCTGCTCCAGCTCAACACCGTCTCCGCCGACTCCCCCGCCACCGTCTCCACCGCCCCGGAAGGCAGCTGACCCATGCGCCCCCAAGCACGTACCGAGCGCCGGTCCGTACCGCAGCGCGCCCGTGCCCTCGTCCTCGCCCTGTGTGCGGTGGCCGGCGCGCTCTTCGTGTCGGCTCCGGCCGCGCAGGCGTACGCGCCGGTCGACATCGTCCACACCGAGAAGGTGAAGGTCGGCCCCTACGACCTGACCGTCGGCTTCTCCAAGTGGCCGCTGCGGGCCGATCAGTCCCTCGACTTCACCTTCGCCCCGGACGGCGGCATCAAGGGCAAGTCCGGCACCCTCACCATGACCGCCCCCGGCCAGAAGGCCGGCGGCGGTACGGGCGGCCCCGACGGTGGCGGTGGCGGCGCCGGCGGTTTCGGCGGCCGGCTGGCCCGCCACCCGCGCAAGCTGTCGGTCTGGGGACTGGACGTCCAGTCCCTGTCCTCGGCCGGCAGGTGGAGCTTCACCTTCACCGTCAACGGCCCCAAGGGCCAGGGCACCGGAACCCTGAGCGACATCACCGTCCTCGACCAGCCCGGCCCGCCGTACGCGGTCAGCTGGAGCGTCTGCGCCCTCCCCGTCGTCGGCCTCATCGCCTTCCTGACCACCGCCTGGCGACGACACCGGCCTTCCCGACACGTCGCGCTGCTGCGGGTCTGACTCCCGGACCGCGTGTCGTGCCGCGGAGTCGCGGCACCGGAGCCCCTCGCCGCCCGGCGTGATGATCCCAACTCACCACCCCGGCGGCCGAGGGGCTCCGGCAGTTCCCGTCAGGGCGGCGATGCCCCTCACCGGCGTACGGCGCGGGCGTCCCCTCTCAGCGGGTCAGCCCGTCGATGCGCGCCGCCGACAGCTTGAGGACGAGTGCCATCAGCAGGGGCGCCAGTCCGACGATCGCGAAGTAGAGCCCCGAAGGGATGTCCGCGTACAGGGTGCCGAGCAGACCGGAGAGGGAGGAGCCACCGGCCAGCGTCAGCATCATCAGGGCCACCGTCTGGTTCTTGAACCGCTCGGGCGCGATCCGGGTGGCGATGGCCAGTCCCATGGGCCCGACGAAGAGCTCCGACACACCCGCCACGGCGAGCACCAGCAGCATCGGGATCGCGGGCACCGTGTGGCCGGGGTAGACCGCCTGCAACACGAGCATGAGCACGTAGGCGATCCCGATGATCGAGAGACCGATGGCGTACTTGACCGCGGTGACGGGCTGGCGGGAGCCCATCCGGAGCCAGAGCGACGCGACCGCGGGCGCGATCGCGATGACCGCGAAGGAACTGCTGGTGCCCAGCCACGCGGCGGGGATCTCCCAGCCTCCGACGGAGAGGTCGACGCGGTCGGTGATGAACACGACGATCGTGGTGAACTGCTGGAACAGCAGGCCGTAGTAGAGCGTGCTCGCCGCCCACAGCGGCATGAAGCCGCGTATTCTCCGCTTTTCGAGGTCGTTCACCGCGGGGGAACGCAGGATGACGGTGAAGTAGGCCGCGGCGGCGAAGAAGACGACTCCCGTGACGACGTTCGCGAGGTTGCCGCTGTCGACCAGGCCGGCACCCCACACCAGCGCGGAGAGCAGGGCGCCGCCCAGGGCGACGGCCAGCGCGCGCACGATGCCGCTCGTGTCGATCGGGTTCCGGACGACCGCGGACTCCGCCGGGAGGGTACCCATCTTCAGGCCGTACTGGACGAGACCGGCCACCATGCCGATCGCGGCGAGCGCGAAGGCCGCGTGGAAGCCCCAGGTGGTCTGGGTGATGCCGGTGAGCAGCGGGCCGAGGGCGGCCCCGGTGTTGATGGCCATGTAGAAGTACGAGAAGCCGGCATCGCGCTTGTCGCGGTCCTCCGCGTAGAGCATGCCGACGATCGAGGTGATGTTCGTCTTCAGCGCGCCGGTGCCGAGGGCTATCAGGATGAGGCCGGCCGCGAGTCCTCCGGTCCCGGGGATGGCCGCGAGCGAGACGTGCCCGAGGGTGATGACGACGGCGCCGACGAGCACGAGACGGCGAGGCGGGACGAGCCGGTCGGCGGTCCACGCTCCGAGGATCTGCGAGAGGTAGACGGCGCCTCCGTAGGCTCCGACGATGCTCACCGTGGTGGCGGCGTCGAGGGCGAGGCCGCCTTCGGAGAGCGAGTACAGCAGGTAGAAGCCCAGCACGCCTTCCAGCCCGTAGAAGCTGAAGCGCTCCCACAGTTCGGTGAAGGCGAGGGTCCACAGGCTCCTGGGATGGCGGCCGGCGGAGCGTCGCAGTGACGCCTCGCCGGACTCCACGACGGGGGAATTCGCTGTCATGAACCACCTCTGAGGATGTCGGCGGCAGATCGCACCCCAGTGACGTGGGGACGGTCGGAGGTCTGGATCGCCGCGGGGCTGAGGAACTTCTGGAGAAGGGACCCGGGGTTGCCGAGTCGCGATCACGCAACGGTGCGTGGTGCCGGCCGTCGGCCCGACGGGCGGGCGGCCGGCTATCCGACGCGGTGGCGTCCTCGGGCTGATAACGAGCGGGCCACGCCGCCTCCTGCGGAAGAGCTGGTGTCGATGGGCGCCTTCGGGCGGCGACCATGTCGTCGGCACACTGCATGTCGGACGGAGCAGCCGATCCGCGGTACATGTCCTCGGAGTCACTCAAACACGTGGTCGACCCCGAAGTGCACAGGGTGTGACCTGCACCACGGTAGGGGGAATGTTATGAGTTCCTTCCAGCGGCGTTCACCGGGATTCACCGACCGTATGGGGTGGAAGCGGCCGCGTATGGCAGGTGGATGTCATGGAAGGACCCCGTGGCCCACGTCGTGGGCCACGGGGTCGGATGCCGCCTCGTGGAGGGTGCGGGAGGCGGCGGGGGCCGCCGTCCGCTCAGCCGGTCCGCTCCGTGCGGTCGAGCGCGTCGACGGCGTCCTGGAACGGCTGGAGGGGTGCGGTCAGCAGGCCGGCTCCGGCGTGCCCGCCCTCCCGCAGGGCCGCGCCCATGTGGATGTTCGGCGTGACGCCGGTGGAGGCCACCAGCGCGGCGTCGATACCGAAGGGGACACCTCGGAACCCGAGGTACGGGATCTTCCACGCCGGATGTTCGCCGTGGGTGATGCCGTACATCGCCTCGGTGGCCTCGACCATGGCCGGCGCGGTACCCGCGCTGTAGTCCTGGAGCGAGAACGCTGCCGCGGCCGCGAGACCTCCGAGGCCGACGGTCTCGGTGATGAGACTCTCGCCGCCCATGAAGGCGATGTCGTCGGCGGTGATGCCGTCGAACAGCTTCGCCCTGAGCTCCGGGATGGCGGACCGGAACCACTGGTCTCCGGTGCCCGCCGTGCGGATCGCGAACTCCTGCTCGCTCAGCGCCATCGCGGTGACGATGGTGCTGTGCGGGGTACCGGCCGCGGCGTCGGCGAGGCACTTCCCGGTGGCCATGCCGACGTGCAGGAAGAAGAGGTCGTTCCGGCTCAGGAACGCGAGCACGTCCCGCGTCGTCGCGACCGGCGCCGGCACGTCCAGAACGGGCCCGTAGAACTGCTGGAACAGGGTCGCCGTGGCCGCGGTGTTACGGCTGTGCAGGTCGTCGCCCATGCCGAGCGCCCGCCGGATGATCGGCTTGACCCGTACACCGCCCGCGGCGCGCAGCGCGGCCGACAGGTGCGGGGCCAGTACGTCCCTGATCCAGGTCAGGCGCCGGTGGACCGTCTCGTTCCACACCCCGTAGGTCAGCCGCTGGCGGTCGCTGCCCTCGTAGAGCAGGCAGTGTCCACGGCTCCCCGACCCCGCGTCGGTCACGACCCACACCGGCATGGACGCCGAGGTCACGCCGGTCACCGAGCCGACGCAGCCGTGGTCGTGGCAGGCGCGCACCAGGATCTTCCCCGCGTGCAGGAGCCGGTCGGCCTCCTCCACGGTCGCGGCGAGCCCTTCGAAGACGGCCGCTCCGAGCACGGCCCGGCGCTGGCCGCCGGTGTACCGCTCCCACGGCATGGGAGCGCCCGAGGTGAGGATCGTCCCGGGCGTCATGCCCGGCAGCGCCTCCAGGGCCGCCCGGACGTCGGTGAGGACCGGGTCGGCCTCGGCCATGACCGCCACGGCCGCGGCGTTGGCCTCCGACCGCCGCGCGGAATTCAGTGCTGGCATCTCTTTCCCATCAGTTCGTTTCATGACGGTCCGCCGGGCGCGCCACGCCGCGCGCTCGGTCAATCGGACTCGGGTTCGACCAGCACGCCGTTGTCCACGACCGTGCGCCCGTCGATCGCGACCGTGCATCCGCGCTGGGGGATGTCCAGGTGGTTGTGGGTGTGGCGGTCCATGAACGGGTGCGGGCCGGTGGAGAAGAGGAAGTTGCCCGCCATCCCCCGTGCGTCCATGCCCATCAGGGACTCCCGGTCGTAGAGGGCCATGGAGAACCAGTCGGCGTTCCTCATCAGGCCCCAGCCCATGTGCGAGAGGAAGCGGGCCTCCTCGTCGTCGGCGTCCTCCAGGAACATCTCCAGCATCCGGGCGTCGGCGCCGTCGCCCTTGACGGCGTCGATGCGGCCGTCGTCGATGACGAGCGTGACCGCGTCCCGGACGTAGGTCTTGAAGGGGAGCAGGATGTCCCCGGGGGCGATCACGATCCGGCCGCAGGACGTCTTCGGCCAGGCGAGGACCATGGTGCTGGGCCAGTGGTCCCAGCGGCCGGGGTCGTCGGCGATGCCGCACTGGAAACCGGGGTGCGCGTCGGTGAGGTCGGCCACGAGGTCGGTGCCGTGGCGGGAGGTCACGTGGAGTTCCCGGCCGGCCCGCAGAAGGGCGGCACCGGCCTGTACGCGGGCCTTGTCCTCGGCGGCCGGGAGGTTGCGGGCGAGCACCTCGGGCGGGTCGGCGACGAAGAGCATCCGGGTCCGGGCCCCGAGGATCTTGCCCAGCGCCTCGGTGTGGATGAACCCCTCGTTGGTCAGGTCGAGGACCATGTCCGCGCCCTGGAGGAGGGAGAGCGCGAGAGGGTTCTCGTCCAGCGAGGTGAGCCCGGCGCCCGAACCCGTTCGGGAGGAGGGCAGGGGCACGGGGGAACCGCCGGGCAGCACGGCCTGGATGACGTGCGCTTTCAGCGCCAGGCCGGCCGCGAAGGCCGCCTCCACGTACTCACTGCGGCTGGCCGGTTCGGCGAGGACGACCAGCTTCTCGCCCTCGGTGACCTTGCACAGCTCCAGCTCCTTCCGGAAGAGCTCGACCAGGTCCATCGCGGCGAAGTTCGGCATGACTCGACTCCATTCGTGTGTCGGTGGGCGGATCAGAAGCGAGGAGTGGCCACGCGGTGCAGGTCCCGCAGGTAGGGGATGGCGGCGCGGGCCTCGTCGACCGTGTCGGGATCGAGGCGGGCGAGAACACGGCCCTCGCCTTCGGGCAGTACCGCCTGCCGCTCACCGTGCGGATCGACGATCGTCGAGTGCCCGCAGAACGTGAGGCCTGCGGACGGTCCGGCGGTGTTCGCCGCGACCAGGTAGCACCCGTTCTCCAGTGCCCGGGCCCGGGTCATCAGCTTCCAGGCGTGCAGCCGGGCCGCGCCGAACGCGGCCGGCAGGGCGATGATCCGGGCACCGGCCAGCGCGAGGTTCCGCGCCACCTCCGGGAATCCGCCCTCGTAGCAGATCGCCACCCCGATCCGCCCGACCGGCGTGTCCGCGACCGCCTGTTCGGCCGGTGCGCCGGGGGTGAAGAAGTCGGGCTCGGCGCCCCACAGGCCCCGTTTGGCGGCGGTCGCGGCGATGCCGTCGGGAGTCACGATCACAGCGGTGTTGCGCAGCCGCCCGTCGCCGCCGCGGACGGCGACGGAGGTGACGATCGTGGTGCCGAGGTCCCTGGCGAGCCCGCACAGCAGCTCGCCGGCCGGTCCCGGCAGGGCGTGGCTGACGTCGGCCAGCCGGGGCGAGAGCGCATATCCGGTGACGCACAGCTCCGGCAGGACGACCAGCCGCGCGCCCTCGTCGGCCGCGCGGCGCACGTGCCGCCCGATCCGCTCGGCGTTGCCGGCCGTGTCCAGGGGTACGCCGGTGATCTGCACGGCGGCGGCCGTGAACGCGGTCATGGCCGGTCACCGCCCGGTACCGGCCGCGCGGTGGCGTAGGACCACTCCGGTACCGGCGGCGAGGCGACCGTCACGGCATCGGTGGAGTAGGTGGCCCCCGCGCCCCGGCTGACCGAGCGCAGTACGGAACTGTCGACGTGGTGGGCGGAGTTGACGACGTCGTCGCGCGCGTGCATGCGCACCGCGCGGGCGAACACGGCGGTGTCGGTGCCCACCTGCCGCACCTCGTCCAGCCGGCATTCGATCGACACCGGCGCCTGGGCGACCCGCGGGGGCGCCACGTCCGTGGACGCCACCGCCTGCACCCCGGCGTAGTCGAACTCGTCGACGTGGTCGGGGATCTCGGCCGAGGACCTGACCATCGCCTCCAGCGTCGGCGACGAGACGAGGTTGACGACCAGTTCGCCGGTGGCGAGGACGTTGGCCAGGGTGTCCTTCATGCCGTGCCCCGGCCGGGACGTGGCGCCGATCGACAGGAAAAGGGTCACCGGGTCGCGCGAGGCGATGGTGAAGAAGGAGAACGGTGCCAGGTTCGGTACGCCGGACGGGGACACGGTGGACACCCAGGCGATCGGGCGCGGCTGGACGACTCCGGTGATGAGCTTGTAGGAGTCCCTCGACTGAAGGGACGCGAAGTCGTAGCTCTTCATGATCTTCCTCTCAACTGGGTGATCGGCGTGGGGCGGTGCTCACGCGCGGGTCGCGATGCACCGGCCGTGCACCAGGTGGAAGGCGGCCGTCGAGTTCCGGTCGAAGACGACTCCGTGGCCGTCGCCCGTCAGTCCGTGCCGGTCCAGCCGCAGGTGCTCGACGTCCGCGCCCAGCTTGCCGAGGAAGCGGACGGTCTCCCGGTCCGCGTCCAGGTGACCGGAGGCGGCGGCCGTCACCACGACGACGGGGACGCAGGCCAGACCACGTCGGCGTCCGTCGGTGCCGCGCCGGGCCGCGTCCAGCGGAAGGGCTGTGAGGCCTTCGTGCAGCGCGCGGGCGTGGCGTCCGCCGGCGGACGGTGGTCCGAGCGGTTCGACGGCGACGACGAGCCGGACCAGGCCGGGGTGCCGGTCGGCGGCCAGCCATCCGCCGGGGGCGCCGGCGGAGTGGGTGACGACGATGGCGGGGCCGGTCAGCTCCAGGAGTTCGGACAGGCGGGCCAGGTCCATGTGCTGGGCCGCCGCCGCGTCGGTGAGCAGGCCGCTGCTGGAAGCGGCCACGGAGCCGAAGCGCCCGTCGCCGTCCGTCCGCAGCTCCGGCTCGCCGGCCTGGAACAGCCGGCCCAGCAGGGCCGCGTCCGGCACCGGGTCACGGTCGCCCATGGTGCGGGGGTCCCAGACCGAGCGACCGTGGCCGGGGCGGTCCAGCAGGTAGGTGGGGTGTCCGGCCCGGACGAAGAGTTCGGCCCAGCCCGGCTGTCCGTCGACGGCCCACAGCCAGTCCGTGGACTGGCCGCCCCCGCCGTGCACGAGCACCACCGGAAGCCTCCGGTCGTCCTCGTCGGCCGGTGCCTCCCACTGCACCCACGCCGGTCCGGCCGGGCGGCCGGAGGGGGTGTCCCACTCGCCCGCCAGGAAGAAGCCGCCGCGGCGACGCAGCAGCGCCTCGTGCCGGGCGTGCGGCGGCACGCGGTGCGCGCTGTCGTTTCGGTTCATCGGTCGCCTGTCCGGGAGTCGTCGTCACCTGTCGCACCGGCCCCGCCCCGCCTCAGGCGGTCGGGGAGGCGCGGTGCAGCCGGAGCGGGACGTGCTCGTGTCCGAACGCCTGGTAGTTCATCGCGGTACGGGGCTCCCCCGCGCCGCGCACGTCCGCGATCCGCTCCACCATGCTGCGCAGCAGGGTGGTCGCCTCCAGCCGTGCCACCAGGTTCCCTGCGCAGGTGTGGAGCCCGAACCCGAAGGACAAGTGGCCGTTGCGCAGTTCGCGGTCGATGACGAACCGGTCCGGCTCGTCGAACTCGCGCGGGTCGCGGGAGGCGCCCAGCCACATCATCAGGACCTTGGCGCCCGCGGGGATGTGGTGTCCGTCGACGACCGCGCCGTCCGGCGTCCACCGTCCGCCGAAGCGGTTCGGCGGGTAGAGGCGGACGGACTCCTCCCAGGCGTTCGTGACCAGTTCGGGGTTCCGGCGCAGCTTCTGCCATTCCTCCGGGTGGTCGCCGAAGGCGCGGAGCATCGAGGCCATTCCGCTGGTCGAGGTGTCGAAGCCGGCCGCGAAGACCGTCTTGACCAGGTCCCGTGCCTCCTCTTCGCTGATCCGGCCCTCGTCGGCCATCGCGTAGAGCTGCTGTCCGAGGCCGCCCTCGGTCAGCGACTCGCGGCCGATGTTGCGCTCGACCCAGGCGACGGCCTCGGCACCGGCCGCCAGCTTCTGGTCGCGCAGTTCGCTGGGGGGACCGAACGCGTTGAGCCCCGCGCTGCCGAACTTCAGCAGCGCCTCCCGGCCCTCCTCCGGCATGCCGATGACGTCCGGGAAGACCTTCAGCACATAGGCGATGACGAGGTCGCGGTAGCCGTCGGCCTCGACGGTGTCCTGGTCGAGCAGCCGGTCCAGGAGGGTGTCGGCCTGCTTCTTGAAGTACTCGCCCATCCACGGGAGGTTCTTCGGGCCGAGGACATCCATGATGGCCGACTTGTTGCGGGTGTGCGCCGGGGGCTCCTCGAAGAGCACGATCCTCGGCCGGAACGGGGAGTCCTCGTAGAAGGGGCGGTCGGTGGAGGAGAACGTCCGCCAGTCGCGCAGCCCTTTGCGGATCTCCTTGAAACGGGTCACCGCGTAGTAGTCGTACTTGTCGATGTAGACGACGGGACCGAGTTCGCGTACGGCGCCGTCCGCGGTGAAGGGGTCGCGCAGGCTGTCGAGCGCGAAGGGGTCGATGTCGGTGCTCGGTATCGGCCGGGCACTCGTCGGAGCGAGGCTCATCGGGATTCTCTTTCCGGTCGGGAGGAGGGGATCAGGTGCCGGGCACGCGGCTGCCCGGCGTGACACCGGACTCGGCCCAGTCCAGGCGCCGGCGCAGCGCGGCCACCGCGCGGTCGCGGTGGGGCAGGACGAAGAACCGGCGCTGGTGGATGGCTTCGAGGACGAGATGGGCGACGTGCTCGGCGGGCAGGCCTTCGGCGCTCTGGCGGGCCCGGAACGCCTCCATCGCCTGTCGCCGGGCGGTGTCCTCGTTGATCGGGACGCCTGCGGGGGCGTTGCGTTCGGCGTCGATCATCCGGGACCGCACCGGCCCCGGCGCCAGCAGGTGCACGTGCACCTCGCTGCCGGAGGAGCGCAGTTCGATCTCCAGGCACTCCGCGAGCCCGTGGACCGCCGTCTTCGTCGCGCAGTACGGCGTCATGAAGGGGGTGCCGGAGGCGAATCCGGCCAGTGAACCGGTGACGACGAGGTGCCCGCCCCCGGACCGTTCGAGCAACGGCAGCGCGGTGCGCAGGGTGTTGAGCGTCCCGAAGTAGTTGACGTCCATCACCCAGCGCCACGCCTCGTCGGCGACGTCGAGGAAGCGTCCGCCCGTCTCGACCCCGGCGTTGGCGCACACGACGTCCAGGCGGCCGAAGGCGGCGTCTGCCGCGTCGCACAGCGCGGCGACGTCCTCGATCCTGGTGACATCGGCCCGCACGCCGATGACCCTCTGATCGTCCCCCGCTTCCCTCAGCCGCCTGACCGCGTCATCGAGCGCGTCCGTCTCGATGTCCCCGACGGCGACGTTCATGCCCTCCGCCAGGAAGCGGCGCGCCATGGCGAAGCCGATACCGCTGGCTCCGCCGGTGACCACCGCCGTCTTGTCCACCATGTCGTCCACCGATTCCTCCTAGGCCGTCAGTGCCGGGGTCTCCAGCGACTTCGGGAACATGAGCCGGCTGCGCACCGCCTGCTCGTCCCCGACCAGCCGCTGGACCCGCGACCAGGCCGCCGCACCCTCGGCCGTCTCTGTGGATCCGAAGATCATCTTCTTGTTCGCCGACGCGGCCGGGGAGACCAGTTCCTTGAAGACGCGACGGCGCTCGTGGGCGTACCGGTCCAGCACCCACGCGTCCTGGTGCCCGTGGACGACCGCGGCCAGGGCGTCGATCAGCAGGTAGCTGTCGAAGAGCCCGCCGGTCAGTCCGAGACCGCCGGTCGGGTTGGTGGCGTGCGCCGCGTCACCCGCGAGCAGCACCCTGTTCATCCGGAACGTCGGGGCGCAGCGCTGGTGCATCTTGTAAGGGCTGTACGCCTTGAGCTCGCGCCGGTCCTCGCGCGGCAGCAGCGTGCCGAAGAACTCGCCCATGCGCTCTTCCACGCTCTCCGGCGAGTCGGCCACCGGATCGCTGTAGGTGTAACGCCAGAGCCCGGGGCCGGACGAGTTGTCGATCTTGACGATGATCGCGCCGAACTTCTCGTCGACCACGAAGGTGGTCTGGTCGTACCCCTCCTCCTCGAAGGGGTAGACGACGTCCGTCGCCACGAACCGCTCCGGCCAGGTGAATCCGTCGAAGGGCATGCCGAGCAGGTTCCGGACGGCGCTGCCTGCACCGTCGGCGCCGATGACCCAGCGCGCCTGATGCCGCTCGGGGGTACCGTCGGCGCACAGGACGCTGATCGCCACCCGGTCCTCGTGGTTCTGCACGCCGATGACGTTGCGGCCCCAGCGCACGTCGACCGGGAGCGCCTCCCGCTCGATGATGCGGAGCATCACCTCGACGAACCGGTCCTGCCTCAGGTGCAGGTTGAACGGGTGGGAGACGGAGCCTTCGAGAGCGGAGAGCCCGTACCGCACGCGCTCGCCGGTCCGCCAGTTCAGGAAGCAGTAGTCCTGTTTCAGGAAGCCCGCCTCGACGGCGGCGTCGAGGACGCCGAGCCGGTCGAGCCCGTCCAGGGTCGCCCAGTGGTAAACCACCGCCCGGGGCGCGCGGACGACGTCCTCATGGCGTTCCAGGACCGTCACGGGAATGCCCTGCCGGGCGATTCCGAGCGCGTTCAGCATTCCGACCGGGCCCGCGCCCACGATCACGACGGGCTTGATCTCACGGTCTTCCGCCACGGGAACCGAATTCCCACTGCTTTTCTTCTCGTTCTCCACGAGCTTTTCCACCTTCCGCACCTACCTCGGTCACGCGTCGATGACCAGACCTGTCCCGACTCCGCGAGAGCAGCAGATCATCATGGTTTCGTTCGCCGCTTTTTCGTCGTCGGAGAGAATGGAATCGCGGTGATCGGCTTCGCCGGCGATGACGGCGGTCTCGCAGGTTCCGCAGGTTCCCTCGCGGCAGGACGAGATCACGGGTATTCCGCGCTCCTCCATCACTTCCAGGATCGATTTCCCGGCCGGCACTTCCAGGTCGATTCCGGAACGCCGGAGGGTGACCCGGAAGGCCTGCCCGTCCGCCGTCGGGCTCCGTGTGCCGACGGGGGCGAAACGCTCGACGTGCAGCACTCCCCCGGCCGCTTCTCCCAGGTGCGCCGCGATGGCGTCCAGCAGGCCGTGCGGCCCGCAGGCGTAGACCAGTTCGCCCGCGGCCAGGTCACCCAGCACCGCGGCGAGGTCGGGCGGCCCGAACACGTCGTCCGGGCGCACGTCGACACGGCCGGGGAAGCGTGCTTCAAGGTCGTCGGCCCAGGCCATCGATGCCCTGGTGCGTCCGCAGTACGTCAGTTTCCACGTGGCGCCGGCCCGCTCGGCGCTCTCCACCATCCGCAACAGCGGCGTGATCCCGATCCCGCCGGCGACGAAGCGGTAGGACTTCGCGGCGGCGAAGGCGAAGTTGTTGCGCGGACCGTCGCAGACGAGCTTGTCTCCGGTGTTCAGCCCGGCGTGGATGAATTCCGACCCGCCCCGGCCGGCGGTTTCGCGCAGCACGGCGACCCTGTACTGACCGGATTCCTCGGTACCGGAAACCAGCGAGTACTGGCGCACCAGTCCGTTGGGCAGACGGAGGTCCAGATGAGCACCGGGTTCCCAGGTGCGCAGCGGATTTCCGGAGGCGTCCACCAGGGTGAGTTCGACGACGCCTTCGGCCACCTTTCTGATCGAGTCGACCGTGACCTCGAACGGCGGCTCGCGCCTTTCGTCGGCGTGGGACATGAGGGCTCCCTTGGACTGCGGGATCGGTGGTGCCGATTGCCGCGAGGACAATCCACGTTGCTGCCGAGAACCTAGGCGAGCCCCTGCGCCGTGTGGCACGACTGCCGCCGACCCGTATCCCCCCATAGCGTTCGCCTATAGTTGGTGGATGGAAATTCGCCAGATGAAATACTTCGTCGAGATCGTGCGGCACGGCTCGCTCTCGGCCGCCGCGAAGACGCTGCACATGAGCCAGCCGCCGCTGAGCAGCACCGTCGCCGCGCTGGAGAAGGAACTCGGCGTCAGGCTTCTCGAACGGACGGGCCGCGGGGTGGTCCCCACCGAGGCCGGCCGGCTGCTCATGGACCGCGGCGAGCGGATCGTGCGCGAATCCGCCCGGCTGGCCGAGGAACTCAGACAGCACGGCCGCGGCGTGATCGGGTCACTGCGTCTCGTGGCGTACATGCCCTATGTGCACACGCTGCTGCCGAAGGTACTGGCCGCCTACCGGCAGGTGGCTCCCTCGGTCGACATCCAGATCCTCGACCTGCGTCCCGACGAGGCGATAGCGGGCCTGGAGCAGGGGACGGTGGACGCGGCGCTGATGACCACGTCCAACCATGAGCTGACCGCCCAGCTCAACCGTGCCTGCGTGCACATGGAGCCGCTGGGCCTGATCGATCTGGTCGCGGTCCTGCCCCCGCAGGAGACCTGGGCCAAGTCGGTGTCGTGGGCGGAGCTGGCGATGTACCCGATCTTCACCCCACCGGTTTCCGCCCGTTTCCCCGGGCTCGGCAATCTGGTGCTGTCCGAACTCGCCGAGCACGCGGGCGTCCGGCCCGACATCCGGACCGTCAGCCAGCACCAGGCCGTGCTGGCCCAGGTGTCGGCGGGGCTGGGTGTGGCGGTCAGCGCCAAGGGCACCAACAGCACCGGCTCGGGGTGTCCGATCTCCCTGCGCCCGCTGTCGGAAGGCCGGCGCACCCTGACGATGGAACTCGTCTGGCCGAAGGAACGCGAACTTCCCGAGTCCGTGTCCCGGTTCCTCTCCCTGGCACGGACCGAACTGGGCCAGGTGCCCCATGGCTCCTGACGGCGGACGGCGGACCGTAGCCTACGGTCATGAGTGACACCGTTCCGTCCGCCCCGCGCGAAGCGTTCGACCTGCTTCTGACCGGCAACCGCCGTTTCTCCGCCGGCACGCCCCGGCACCCCAACCAGGACGCCGCCCGCCGCGCCGGCCTCGCCTCCGCCCAGCGCCCCTTCGCCGTGCTGTTCGGATGCTCCGACTCCCGGCTGGCCGCCGAGATCATCTTCGACCAGGGGCTGGGAGACCTGTTCGTCGTCCGCACCGCCGGACATGTGGTGGGACCCGAGGTCCTCGGCAGCGTCGAATACGGAGTGAGCGTGCTGGGATGCCCGCTGGTCGTGGTGCTCGGCCACGACGCCTGCGGAGCCGTGGCGGCGACCCGCGCCGCGGTGGCGGACGGTACGACCGCCCGCGGGTACCTGCGCGACGTCATAGAGCGGGTGACCCCCAGCGTGCTGGCCGCTCACGCCGCGGGCGCGCACAAGGACGACGAGTTCATCGACACGCACGTCCGGCACACCGTCGACCTCCTCATGGACCGCTCCCGGGAACTGGCGGACCAGGTGGATTCCGGACGCACCGCCGTCGTGGGCCTGTCCTACCGCCTGGCCGAGGGAAGCGCCCGGCTGGTCACCTCCCGCGGCCTGGACCTGCCACCGCAGCCGGCCTGACCGCCGACGACCGGCAGGGGTCGGCCGCCGAGGTCGGGCACGAGGTGGCAGACGAGTGGCGACGACGGCCATCCGACCGGGCGCACCGACCCTCCCGGCCGCGAGACAAACCACCATGGGCTCCACCGCCGACGCGGGCGGCTCGAAAGGCCACCGCACCCGGGCCTGAAGGCTCGCACCCGCCCGGCTCGGCGCCGAAACGGGACTGCCGGAAGGCCCCCTACCGACCAGGTGCTTTCCATAGAATATCCGCCCATGACGGCTTTTGAGGAGTGGTCCCTGGCAGCCTCGTTCGGCTCCTTGGGCATGGGTGTTGTCGGCTTCGTCGCCCTGGCATGGCAGCTCTTGATGCTGGCTCGCAGCACCGAACAAGATCACGACAGACGCCGTAAACAGGCAACCATGGAATTCTTCGCGGACAGCCTGAACCAGCGAAAATCACTGTTCGACGAGGGCTTGCCCCAGGAACGCGATCACGCGGCCATCGAGACGCTGATCAGCCACTCGATATCGGGCGACGAGCGAGCGACAAAACTCATCACGTCCTACCTCACGACCTTCAACCTCCTCGGCGTAGGCACGCGGTCAGACGCTTTCGACCGAAAGCTGATCGATGACGCATGGGGCGGCCTCATCATCTCCGCCTGGAACAACTACCGGCCCTGGGCCGAGGTGCAGCGACAGGAACACGGTGAACCTCGCCTCTGGGGAAACCTGGAGTGGCTCGCGAACCACATGACACCCCGCAGGCTCCTTCCTCCGACCGGAGGAAACGGCAGCCTTCCCACGAGCGGCGACCCGGCCGTGTAGGACAACTCTCCCGGCCCCGGCCGCAGAAGCCGCACCGGCCCCTCAGACCGACACCGAAGCGGCGCGACGGCCGGCGCGTCGGCAGGGCGTACCGAGGACGGTGTCGCGCAGCCAGCGGTGTGCCGGGTCGGCGTCGAGCCAGGCGTGCCAGGCGTGCCAGGCGTGCCAGGCGTGCCAGAACAGGCTGACGTCGGGTTCGGGCAGGGCAGCGGGGACGGGGACGGGGACGGGGAACCAGTGCACGGCAGGCGCGACACCTGACGTGCGCGCCTGCCGCATCGCGGCCCTTCAGTCCTGCGGTGCGACGCGGATACGGTTCCCGTCAGGATCGGCTGCGAGGAAGGTCAGCCCGAACCCCGCGTCATGAGGCTCGCGCAGGATCGTGACCCCCTTGGACCTCCACTGCTCAAAGATGGCGTTGAGCTCGTCGGGTCCACCGCCGATGGCCAGGCACACCTCACTGGTGCGCGGGACGTCCGGTGACAGATCCTCGAACTGACCGGACCACAGACCGAGGTCGGCGCCCGGCCCCAGGTCGAAGGTGATGTATCCCGGAGTCTCGAACGAGGGGCTCCTGCCGAGGAGGTCGCCGTAGAACCGGGCTGCGGCGGGAGCGTCGTTCACGTAGACGATGGACACGACGGATGTGGTCATGGCTGTTCCCTCTCACGGGTGGTCGGTGCGCATCCATGAGCCTGGCCGGGATATGCGCCGCATCGTGTCGCGATTCCTGGAAAAAATTGGCGCGTGACCCCGGACCGCTTCTTCACCCTGATGCTGCTCCTCGAATCGAGGGATGCCGTGACCACGCAGGAACTCGCCTCAGCGCTCGGGGTGTCCCTTCGAACCATCACCCGAGACCTGAACTGGCTCCGCGACGCCGGTCTGCCGGTGACCGCACAGCGGGGCCGCCTCGGCGGCGTGACCATGCTGCCCGGATCCGGAATCGACCTCACGCGCCTCACACCGGGCGAGCGGGACCATCTGGCGCTCACCGGGCTGGATGAGAAGCAGCGTGAGGAGCTCGACGCATCGGCCGAAAGCCGGCGCGCGTTCTCCAAGATCGCCGCTGCACGGCCACGTCGAGTAGATGAACTCCTGCCGCTCACCGACGTGGTGCACGTGGACAGCCGTCCCTGGCATCAGCCACGAGTTTCCGGCACGACTGCGGCTTCGCTGATCGGCGCGGTGCGGCGAGGTCGCCGGCTGCGGATCGAGTACGACAGCACACGCGAGTCACGCCCACGCGACCTGGTCGTGGATCCCTACGGACTGTTCGCCAAGGCCGGCGTCTGGTACCTCGTCGCCGACCGTGCCCGGGTGCCACGGATGTACCGACTCGAACGGATCACGGCGTGGAACGAAGTCGACCAACCGCGACGGATCCGCGAGAACCAGACCCTGGCCACCGTCGCCGCAGCACTCATTGAGCGGTGGGAACACAACCACGCGATAGAGGTCAGCGCCACCATCGACCAGACCCAGATCGAGCGAGCGCAACGGATCTTCGGCCTGCGACTCGCCCGGGACGATCACGAAGGATCCGCCACCGGCCACAAGGTGACGATCCGCTTCCTGCACCTGGAGGACGTGCGGGCACTACTGCCGTTCGGGAGCGCCGTCACCGTGCACGGCCCCACCGAAGCCAGGGCCCACCTCCGCGACCTCGCCACCCGTCTTGCCCACCACTATGCGCCGTCACCGACGTCCTGACCCGCGACAGCCGGCGACCACGACGGAGACACCGCTCGATGCCCGGCGCCCTCCCCCGCGCGCCGGACCGGGACATGCTGGCGATCACACCGCCGGTCCAGCGGTTTACGCTCGTCGGAGTCCTGTCCGAGCGTGTGCCGCTGCCCCGGCCGGGGACAGGCCCATCACCACGACGGTACGAGAGGCACAGCAGCATGATGAGCGTCGGTACAGCCGCCCTGGACGAGCCGGTGGGCGAGTCACTGCGCGGGCACCATGCCGCCCTGTCCCGCCGAGCCGGCCGGGCCGCCACCTACCACCCGCGGGTCGCCACCTTCTCGGCGGTGCCCGCCGATCCCGATGCGGCGGACTGGGCCGACCTCGCCCGGCTGCTCGGCCCGGGCGGGTTCGCCGACATGTTCAGCTGCCCGGCGAACCCGCCTCGGGACTGGGAGCCGGTCTTCGTCCTCGAAGGCCGGCAGATGGTCTGGCCCTCGGATGGACCCGCGGACCAGGCGCGAACCGCGCTCGACGCCGACGTGGTCGAACTGGGCGCGGCCGACGTGCCCGCGATCCTCGAACTCGTCGAGCGGACCCGGCCCGGGCCGTTCTGGCCGCGCACCCACGAACTCGGCACCTACCTCGGCATCCGCGTCGACGGAAGGCTGGTGGCCATGGCGGGCGAACGGCTCCGGCCCCCGGGCTGGACCGAGATCAGCGCCGTCTGCACCGCGCCCGAAGCACGCGGGCAGGGCCACGCCACCCGTCTCGTCAGCGCGATCGGCGCGCGTGTGCTGGCACGCGGCGAGCGCCCTTTCCTGCACGTGGCCGAGGCGAACACGGGCGCGATCGCGCTGTATGAAGGGCTCGGCTTCGTAGGCCGGAAACAGGTGACGTTCCGTGGATTCCGCACACCGTGACGCGCCGCTGCCGCGCGACGAGGCGTCCGTCCAGCGGACGGCACAAGGCGGACGGCAGAAGACTGACGGCACAAGACAAAGGCAAGGAGGTCTCGCGCTCCTTGCCGTGCTCAACGTATAGCGCACCGGGGGGCTTGCGGCAAGGACCGTGGTGTGGCGCAGAATCGCCGGTCTGAGCCGGTAGCCACGGAAACGGGGGGCGCACAGTGCGTGTGCTGTTGTCGACGTACGGGTCGCGCGGGGACGTCGAACCGCTGGTGGGACTCGCGGTGCGGCTGCGGGAACTCGGTGCGCGGGTGCGGGTGTGCGCGCCGCCGGACGAGGACTTCGCGCGGCGGTTGGGCGGTGTGGGCGTACCGCTGGTGCCTGTGAGCCGGTCCGCGCGGGCGTGGACGAAGGAGGCGCCGCCGGCGTCGGGTCTGCCGCAGCGTGCGGCCGAGGTGATCGCCGGGCAGTTCGAGGCGCTCCCCGCGGCGGCCAAGGGGTGCGACGTGCTGGTGGCGACCGGGATGATGCCGGCCGCGGCCGGTGCGCTCTCGGTGGCGGAGCTGCTGGGCATCCGGTCCGTGTCCGTGACGTTCCAGCAGCTCACCCTCCCGGCCCCGCACCGCCGGCCGCTGGCGTATCCGGGGCGGTCGTTCCCTCCTGAGGTGAGCGACAACCGGGAGCTGTGGGAGCTGGACGCCCGGAGCGTCGACACGCTGTTCGGCGGGGCGCTCAACACGAACCGTGCGGCGGCCGGTCTGCCCCCGGTGGAGCACGTCCGCGACTACGTCATCGGCGGCCGGCCCTGGCTGGCGACGGACCCGGTCCTGGATCCGTGGCAGGAGAGTCCCGGCCTCGACGTCGTACAGACCGGCGCGTGGCTCCTGCCCGACGAACGCCCGCTCCCCGCGGAGCTGGTGGCGTTCCTGGACGCCGGCGACCCGCCGGTCCACGTGGGCTTCGGCAGCATGCCGATGCACGCCTCGGCGGACGTCGCCCAGGTGGCCGTCGAGGCGGTCCGCGCACAGGGCCGCCGTGTCGTCGTCGGACGCGGCTGGGCGGACCTGGCGCCGGTCGACGGCCTGAAGGACTGCTTGGCCGTCGGCGAGGTCAACCATCAGGTGCTGTTCGGCCGGGTGGCCGCCGTCGTGCACCACGGCGGCGCGGGTACGACGACGACGGCCGCCCGGGCCGGTGTGCCCCAGGTCGTGGTCCCCCAGCTGGCGGATCAGCCGTACTGGGCGGGCCGGGTCGCGGAGTTGGGCATCGGCGCGGCACACGACGGTCCGGTGCCGACCGTCGCATCCCTGTCGGACGCGCTCGGGACGGCGCTGAGTCCCGGGACCCGGGCGCGAGCGGCCGCCGTGGCCGGCACGATCCGTCCGGACGGGCTGGCGGTGGCCGCCCGGTTGCTGCTCGGCCCGGTCGGACGGAACTCGGCGCGGTCGTCGGCGGCTTGGCCCGGCGTGTGCTGAGCGAGGCGGCCTCGGACCAGCTGCCGCCGGTGAGCCGCGTAAGCCCCGCACGTTCGTTCAGGACACGGCCGTGGCTTCGGCGGCGTGCCGGTTCGGGGGCGGCAGGTGTGCGGCGCGGTAGTTACCGCTGCCCCTGTGACTCCTCGCGCGGGGCGGCTCGGCCGCGGAGTGTGACAAGGGCCAGCAGGGCCGGCCGCCCTCGGTGGCGGGCTCTGCTGGCGGCATCGGCACTGGTCACCGGCACAGCCTGGGCCCCGTGGCGGGAGCAGACCGCTCCCGTCCCGGAGAAACGCGTCACTTCCATGACGACGGGTGCAGGGCTGCCCGGTCTCGGCGTCCGGGATCCGGGGAGGCCCCGGGGTCCGTGCTCACCTGTCGGCTTCTCCCCCGGGCGTCACCCGCTTCGGGGCGGTCGGGGCAGCCCCAGGTGCTCGCGCAGGGTGGTGCCCGTGTAGTGGGTGCGGAACAGGCCGCGGCGGCGCAGTTCCGGGACGACCAGGTCGGCGAAGTCGTCGAGGGTGCCCGGCAGATAGGGGAAGACCACGTTGAAGCCGTCGGCGGCCCGGCCGTGGAACCACTCCTCGATGTGGTCGGCGATCTGCGCGGGGGTGCCGGTCAGGGTGCGGTCGTCGTCGGAGATACGCCGGACGAGATCGCGGATGGTGAGGTTGTCGCGGCGGGCGTCCTCGTAGATCTGCTGCTGGGCGGTGCGGGACTGGTTGGAGAGTGGCAGTTCGGGCAGCGGACCGTCGAGCGGGTGGGCGCCGAGGTCGAAGCCGCCGAGCCAGTAGGAGAGGTCGGCCAGGGCCACCTGCGGGGGCAGCAGTTCGGTGAGCCGGGCCCGTTTCGCCTCGGCCTCGGCGGCGGTGGGGGCGGTGATCACGGACAGGGCCGGGAGGACCTTGAGGTGGCCCGGGTCGCGGCCGTGGGCGGCGGCGCGCTCCTTGATCTCCGCGTAGAACTCCTGGGCCCGGCCGAGGTCCTTGATGCCGGAGAAGATGACGTCCGCGACCCGGGCCGCAAGGTTCTTGCCCGCCTCGGAGGCGCCGGCCTGGACGATGACCGGGTGACCCTGCGGAGGCCGGGCGATGTTGAGGGGTCCGGCCACCTGGAGGTGCCTGCCCTCGTGGTTCAGGGCGTGGAGCTTGGCCGGGTCGAAGTAGACGCCGTCGGCCTGGTCGTGGCGGAAGGCGTCGTCCTCGAAGGAGTCCCACAGACCCGTCACGACGTCGTGGAACTCCTCGGCGCGCTCGTAGCGGGTGGCGTGGCCGAGATGGCTGTCGAGGCCGAAGTTCCGGGCCTCTGCGTCGTTGAGGGAGGTCACCACGTTCCAGCCGGCCCGGCCACCGGAGATGTGGTCCAGGGAGGCGAAGGTGCGGGCCACGTGATAGGGCTCGTTGTAGCTGGTCGAGGCGGTGGCGATGAGGCCGATCCGGGAGGTGCCGGCGGCGAGCGCGGCGAGCAGGGTGGTCGGTTCGAAGGAGTCGTTGACGACGCTGACCCGGCTGAGCACGTCCTCGCTCGCGAACGGGACGCCGACGAGGTCGGCGAGGAACACCGCGTCGAACGCGGCCCGTTCGGCGGTCCGGGCGAAGGAGAGCACCTCCTTGATGTTCACGCCCGCGTCGGCGGCGGTGTCCGGGTGCCGCCAGGCGGCCAGGTACTCCCCCGGCGGCTTGAGGAAGGCGTTGAGGTGGAGTCGGTCGTCACGGCTTCGGCCGGTACGGCGGCTCATCGTCCGGTCTCCTGGAGGTGGCGTACGCGGGCGGCGGGGCGTGGCAGTCCGAGGTTCTCGCGCAGGGTGGCGCCCTCGTACTCGGTGCGCAGCAGCCCGCGCCGCTGGAGCAGGGGTACGACCTGGTCGACGAAGTCCCCCGCGGGGCCGGGCAGATAGGGGAAGGAGACGGTGAAGCCGTCGGCCGCGTGGGCGCGGAACCAGGTCTCGATGTGGTCGGCGATCTGTTCGGGTGTGCCGGCGACGGCGGAGGCGGCGGCGAACCGGTGCGCGAGTTGACGAATCGTCAGCTTCTCGTCGTGGGCCTGCTTCAGCAGCAGGTCCCGGCGCGACTTGCTGCGGTTGGTCTCGGGAATGTCCGGCAGCGGTCCGTCCACCGGGTGGCCGCTCAGGTCCAGGTCGCCGATGCTGTCCTGGACCAGGCGGCGGGCGACGTCGTCGTGGATGAGGTCCTGGAGTTCCGCGAGCCGCCGCCGTGCCTCCGTCTCGGTGGCGGCGACCAGCGGGGAGAGTCGCGGCCAGACCAGGATCTCGGCGGGGCCGCGGCCGCGGGCGGCCGCGCGTGCCTTGATGTCCGCGTAGAAGGCCTGCGCCGCGCCCAGTTCGTGCCGGCTGGTGAAGACGACCTCGCCGTGCCGGGCGGCGAACTCCCTTCCGGTCTCGGAGGATCCGGCCTGGAAGACCACCGGATGCCCCTGGGGCGGCCGGGAGATGTTCAGGGGGCCGCGCACGGCGAAGTGCTCGCCACGGTGGTGGGGGGTGTGCAGTCCGGCCGGGTCGTAGTAGCGGCCGGCCGCCTTGTCCCGTACGACCGCGGTGTCGTCGTAGCTGTCCCAGAGCGCCTTGACGACCTGGACGAACTCGTCGGCGCGGCGGTAGCGCAGCTCGTGTTCGAGGTGGTGGTCGTGGCCGAAGTTCGCCGCCTCCGGCGGTACGGCGGAGGTGACCACGTTCCAGGCCGCGCGGCCGCCGGAGATGTGGTCCAGGGAGGCGAACTTGCGGGCGATGTGGAAGGGGTGGTTGTAGGTCGTGGTCGCCGTCGCCGCCAGTCCGATGTGCTCGGTCACCAGGGACAGCGCGGCCAGCAGGGTCAGCGGCTCGAAGTGCTCGGCGCGGCCGGTGCGGGACAGCGAGTCGAGCTGGTGGCCCCGGACGGAGACGACGTCGGGGACGAACAGCGCGTCGAACCGGCCGCGTTCGAGGGTGCGGGCGAGGTCGGCGTGGAAGGCGAAGTCGAGCTGTCCGTCGGGGCGGGCGTCCGGATGCCGCCAGCCGGCGATGTGCCCGCCGGAGCCGTGGACGAGGGCTCCCAGAGTGAGCCTGCGTTCGGGGTGCGAGGTCATGCGGTGGTCCTCCGGGTCATGCGGGCAGCCGGGGTACGGCGGCCAGCAGGCGGCGTGTGTAGGGGTGTCGGGGATCGGCCAGCACGGAGGCGGCCGGGCCCTGTTCGACGGCGTGGCCGTCCTTCATCACCAGCACGTCGGTACACAGCCGCCGTACGACGCCGATGTCGTGCGAGACGAGCAGCAGCGTCAGTCCGTAGGCCTCGGCGAGGTCGTTGAAGAGGGCGAGGATCTGCGCGCGTACGGACACGTCGAGGGCGCTGAGCGGTTCGTCGCCGACCAGGACCTTCGGACCGGGGGCGAGGGCGCGGGCCAGGGCGACGCGCTGGCGCTGTCCGCCGGAGAACTCGTGCGGGTAGCGCCCGCGCACCGACGGGTCGAGGCCGACCGCGCGCAGCAGTTCGTCCACCCGGTCGTCGTGGTCACCGGGCAGCCGCAGGCACTCCAGCGGCTCGGCGACGATGTCGCGGACGGTGGCGCGCGGGTCGAGGGAGCCCATCGGGTCCTGGAGCACGACCTGGACCTCGCGCCGGAACCAGGGCAGCCGGCCCGGCCTCACCTCGCGCCCCCGGTAGTGCACCGTCCCGGAGTCGGGCCGGTCCAGGGCGAGCAGCAGCCGGGCCAGGGTGGACTTGCCGGAGCCGGACTCCCCCACGATGGCGAGGCTGCGGCCTTCGCGCAGTTCCAGTGACACGTCCCGGACGGCGTGGCGGTGGACGGCCGGGGCGAGCAGCGAGGTGCGCGGCAGCCGGAAGCTGCGGCTGAGGCCGGTGCCCTTCAGCAGCTCGGTCATCGGGTGACCTCCTCGGATCCGGTGGCGCGGGCGGCCGCCACCAGCCGCTGGGTGTAGGGGTGCCGAGGGCGCCGTACGAGGGTGTCGGTGGCGCCCTCCTCCACGAGTCGTCCGTCCTTGAGCACGGCGGCCCGCGGGCACAGCCGCGTGACGACGGCGAGGTCGTGGCTGATGAACAGCAGTGCGGTGCCGTGCTCGCGGACGAGTTCGTCCAGGAGGGCGAGCATGTCGGCCTGAACGGTGACGTCGAGGGCGGTGGTGGGTTCGTCGGCGATCAGGAGCGCGGGGCGGGTGGCGAGGGCCATGGCCAGGCCGACGCGCTGGCGCTGTCCGCCGGAGAGCTGGTGGGGCCAGGAGCGGACGATGTGCTCCGGGTCCGGCAGGCCCACCCGGGCGGCGAGTTCGACGGCGGCGGCAGCGGCCCGGCGCCGGTTCAGGCCACGGTGCAGCCGCAGCGGTTCGGAGAGCTGTCTGCCGATGCGCATCAGGGGGTTGAGGGCGCTCATGGGTTCCTGGAAGACCATGGCCATGCGCTCGCCGCGCAGCCGGGACAGGTCCCGGTCGCCCAGGGCGAGCAGTTCCTGCCGGCCCAGGCGGACGCTGCCGGTGGCCCGTGCGCCGTCGGGCAGCAGTCCCATCACGGCGAGCGCGGTGAGCGACTTGCCGGAACCGGACTCGCCGATCAGCGCGAGCCGTTCGCCTGGGGCGAGCGCGAAGCCGACGTCGTCGACGACGGTGGCACCGCCGATCCGTACGCTCAGGCCGCTGACCGTCAGCAGACTCATGACACCTCCCCGGTCCGCGGGTGCGGGCCGTCCGTCTCCCGGACCCGCAGGCGTGCGTCGGCGGCCTCGCGCAGTCCGTCGCCGAGCAGGTTGAACCCGAGCACGGAGGCGGCGACGGCGAGCCCGGGCCAGATGACGAGGAGCGGACGGGCGGCGATGTACTGCTGCTGTTCGTGGAGCATGCGTCCCCAGGAGACCGCGGGTGCCGGCGCTCCGAACCCGAGAAAGGACAGGGCAGCCTCGGCGAGCACCGCCACGGCGAGCACGAGCGAGAGCTGCACCACGAGGGTGGGTGCGATGTTCGGCAGCAGGTGCTTGCGGACGGTACGCCAGGTGCCGGAGCCCGCGGCGTGGGCGGCCAGCACGTAGTCGGTGTTCAGCACCCGCCCGGCCTCGGCGCGGGCGACCCGGGCGAGGTTGACGCCCGCGCCGAGGCCGACGGCGCCGACCACGGTCCACGTGGAGCCGCCGTGGACCGCGGTGAGGATCATCGCGATCAGCAGCACGGGGAAGGCGATGAGCACGTCGGTGAACTGGACGACGACCGCGCCGATCCAGCGGGGCACCAGCACCGCCGTCAGTGCCAGGCCGAGCCCCACGGCGGCGGCGACGGTGGCCGCGAGGACGGCGGTGAGCAGGGTGGCGCGGGCGCCGGCCAGCAGTTGGCTCAGCTCGTCGCGGCCCAGCCGGTCGGTGCCGAGGACGTGCCCGCCGGAGAACGGCAACAGCCAGCCGTCCTGCGGCCGCGCGAGGGTGGGGTCGTACGGTGTCCAGACCAGGGAGACCAGGGCGGACAGGACGAGGAGGCCGACGAGGACGGTCCCGGCGAGGCCGCTGCGGCTGCGCAGCAGCGCCCGCAGGACGGGGGCGGCCCTCATGCCGCGCTCCGCAGTCCGGGATCGATCAGCCGGTGGGCGAGGTCGACGAGGAACCCGATGACCAGCACCGCGCCGGTGAGCAGCAGGATCTCGCCCTGCACCTTGTCCAGGTCGCGGTTGCCGACGTCCGTGACCAGCATCTGGCCGACGCCGGGCAGGACGAAGACCTGCTCCACGACGACCGCGCCCGCTACCAGCGCGGCGAGTTGGAGGCCGAGCACCGACACCACGGGGACGGCGGCGTTGCGCAGCCCGTGCCGTACCAGTGCGGCGGTGCGGGTGTGGCCCTTGGCGCGGGCGGTGCGCAGCCAGTCCTGGTGCAGGACGTCGAGGACGGCGGACCGTACGAACCGCAGCAGGACGGCGCCCTCGGACAGGGCCAGGGTCAGCCAGGGCAGCACCAGGCTGCGCAGTGCCTGCCCCGGCTCGGCCCAGCCGTCCACGGGGAAGCCCTGGGCGGGCAGCCAGCGGAGCTGGACGGCGAGGAGCACGACGAGCAGCAGCCCGACCCACAGCGTGGGCAGCGCGATGCCGAGCTGCCCGAGGGCGTTGACCGCGCTCCCGAGCCGTGAGTCGCGGCGCACGGCGGCGAGGATGCCGAGGGGGACGGCGAAGGCGAGCGCGAGGACGACGGCGCCCGCGGCGAGCGGTCCGGTCACGGCGAACTTCTCGGCGAGCTGCCCCGAGACCGATGTGCCGTCCAGGACCGAGCGCCCGAAGTCGCCGGTGACCACGCCGCCGATCCAGTCGCCGTACTGGGCGGCGAGGGGCCGGTCCAGGCCCAGGTCGTGGCGTACGGCCGCGACCTGGGCCGGGGTGGCCTTGATGCCGCCGATGGTCTGGGCGATGTCACCGGGCAGGAGCCGCAGCACCAGGAAGACCAGCACGCTGGCGGCGAACAGGGACACCACGAGGAGTGCGGCCCGGCGTACGACGTAGAGGGTCACGCGGTCCTCACTTCTTCGCCACGGCGAGGTCCGCGAGGTCGTAGCGGTTGCTGGTGAAGTTGCGCGGCACGCCGGTGACTCCGGTGCGGACGACGGTGAGGGTCTGGCTGACGAACAGCCAGTCGGCGGCGGCGTCTTCGGAGACCTGCCGGGCGGCCTTCTTCAGCAGGGTGTCGCGCTCGGCGTCGTCGGTGGCCGTCTGGGCGGCGGCGTACCACTTCTGGACGTTCGCGTTGTCGTAGCCGAAGTAATAGGCGGGGTTGGCGAAGTTGTTCAGGTCGCGGGCCTCGGCGTGGTCGACGAGGCTGAGCTGGTAGTCGTGCTTGGTGTAGACGGAGTCGAGCCAGGTCTGGAACTCGACCTGCCGGACGGTGAGTCGGATGCCCGCCTCCTTGAGCTGGGAGGCCAGGTAGTCGCCGATCTCCGCCGGATAGATGTTGGGGATCTGCACGGTGAGCTTGAGGCCGCTGCCGTGACCGGCCTGCTTCAGGAGCTTCTTGGCGCTCGCGGGGTCGTAGGCGTCGACGGCGGTGAGGTCCTCGTAGCCGGGGTCGGTGGCCGGGACGGGGCCGCCGACCGGCTCGGCCGCGCCGCCGAGGGTCTTGATGAGGCCGACGTTGTCGATGGCCCGGCGGATCGCCCGGCGCACCCGGACGTCCTTGGTGGGGCCGGAGGCGTTGTTGAACGCGAGCGTGAACTTGTCGGTGGTGTCGCCGCGCAGCACGGTGTACTTGGCCGTGTCGGAGAACGGCTGGAGCAGGGTGGCGTCGGCGGCGGTCTCGATGTCGGTCTGGCCGGTCTGCTGGGCGTTGTTGGCCGCGTTGTCGTCCTTGATGTAGTGGAAGACGACCTTGGCGACCTTGGCCTTCTTGCCCCAGTAGGCGTCGTCGCGGACGAAGGTGACCGACGAGCCGCGCTTCCAGTTGCCCAGTCTGAACGGCCCGGTGCCGTTCTCCTTGCCGGCGAGCGAGGCGAAGTCGGTGCCCTTCTTGAAGACGATGCCGGCCCGGCCGGTCAGTCCCCAGGTGAAGCCGGTGTCGCGGTGCTTGAGCGTGACGACGACCGTGTGGTCGTCGCCGGCGGAGACGTTCTTCACGGAGGCGAGCGCCGCCGCGTCGGGGTTCTTCGAGCCGGCCGCGGTGACCTGCCGCAGCGACCAGACGGCGTCGGCCGCGGTGACCTTGCTCCCGTCGTGGAAGGTGGCGTTCTTCGCGAGGTGGAAGGTGTAGGTGAGCCCGTCCGTCGACTGTTCGAAGGACGTCGCGAGACTCGGCTCGACCTTGTTGTCCTCGTCGCGGGTGAGCAGGCCCTGGTAGATGTTGTCGAGCAGGATCTGGTCCAGGGCCGCGCCCGCGGTGTCGGCGATGTCGAGGCTGGTGGGTTCCAGGACGAGGCGTACGTCGACGGTGGCGCCGGTGTCGATGTCGGCGGCCTGGGTCGCCTGGCTGGTCTGTCCGGCGTTCGCCGGGTCGTCGGTGGCGCCGGTGCCGCAGGCGGTCGTGGCCAGGCCGGCGAGGGCTGCGGTTGCGGCGAGTCTGAGTGCGGTGCTGCGGCGCATGGCGGATCGGGCTCCTCGGGCGCGTGCGGTGGATTACGTACGGCGGCTGCTCTCGGGACGGGGCCGAGGGCGGTGATCAGGACGTGGGTGCCTTCGATGCGGGCCGACAACCGCACCGGACCGGCGTGGCTCCGGCTGGGGTCCGCCGCTCCGGGACGCGTCGGGTGCGTGCCCGCGGCGTCACGGAGTCCTGGTCGGGTGTGCTCACCACCCGCCCTGGACAGGGGCTAGCCGGACGAGGGCAGGCGGGGAGAGAAGACGGGCGGGAAGAGGGCGAGCGAGGTCGTGAGCCGTCGGACGGCGGTCAGCAACAGACCTGGTCGAACTGGTCGGCGCGGCGGCTCACCCAGAAGGGGTCGAGCAGCACCGTGTGTGCCGGGCCAGTGGTCTCCATGGCCGGATGTAAGCACACCCGGGTTCGTTGCGTCCACCATGCGTCCCAGCGGGCGAGACGGGAGCGTCGCGCCGACTCGTCGTGCCCCCGCGTTCCGTCAACTGCCAGGCGGTTCGGCCCGCTTCCCCGCTTCCGGGACCGCCTTGACGCCGGAAGAACGGGCGATCTACGGTGAGCGCGTTCCACGGGCCGGCATGACCGGGCCCCCGCGTCCCGGCCGGGCCGAACCGGCACGGGACGCCCAGGAGTCAACCGGCCGCGTGCCGTTTCGGCCCGCTCACCTCTCCGAACGCGCCGCGATCTCCTGGGAGTTGGCGTGGATCCAGCGCCGCAGCGGGTCCAGGACCGCCGCCGCGCCGCGGCCCGGGCCGGTGACCGAACGCGTCACCGACGGCGGCTGGTCGGTCCTGGTCGGCGGCCCGGCCGGCTGAGCAGCAGGTGGCCCCGACCGGGCGGCACGGGTCAGTCTTCCAGCAGGCGGGCGGGCATCGGTTCCACCGTCCGTGTGTGCTCGAGCCCGGGTCCGGAGCCGCCGGCGGCGGGTGACGGCGTGCCGCCCCGGTCGCACTGCGGGCCGCCCGCGGCGGCGGCGAGGTTCTGCCGCAGCCGGGTGAGGCGCGCGATCTCGGCGTCCAGGGCCGCCAGGCGATCGGCCACGACCTCGCTGAACCCACCGGGACCGGTGCCACAGGGTGCCGGCGGCCCCTCCTGGGCCAGGAGGTCCAGGCGGTGGGCGCGGCGACGGATGTCCTCCAGCGTGAGGCCCAGAGCCAGGAGGCCGCGGATGACGCGGACCCGGGCCACGTCGGCGGAGCCGTACTCCCGTTGACCGGACGGGGTGCGCGGCAGAGGTCGCAGCAGGCCGCGCGACTCGTACAGGCGCAGGGCGCGCGGTGTGGTTCCGGCCGCCGCCGCTGCCTCGCCGATCCGCATGTCCGCTCCGTCCCGTCCTGCCTCGTCCGGTCCCGTCCGATCTCATCCGATCCCATCCGGTCCCGTCCAGTCCCGTCCGGTGCTACAGCTCCACGATCGACGCCCCGAAGGAGCGGCCGGCGATCAGTGCGGGCAACGCCTCCGGGGCGTGCTCCATTCCACGGACGGGGGTGTACGGGAAACGGATGTCGCCCGCGCGCAGCCACGTGCCGAAGCGGGTCTCCCATTCCGCCTCGACCTCCGGGTGGTCCACGCCGGTGTAGCCGGAGATCGTGACGCCCCTGGTCAACAGACGATAGGTGTCGATCACGGTCGGCGCGCTGCCGCCCGCCCGGTCCGGGGAGAGCTGACCGTCCAACGCGCCCACCAGGGCCAGCCGGGCGCCCCGGTTCGCCGTCTGGACGGCGGCCGTCAGCTGTTCACCGCCCACGGTGTCCAGGACGACGTCGACCCCGTCCGGCGCCACCGCGGCGAGGTGCCCGCCGAAGGGGGCCGCTCCGCGCAGTACGACGGCGTCGTAGCCGAGTTCCCGCTCCAGCCGCCGGGCCTTGTCCGGCGAGCCGGTGCTGCCGATCACCCGGGCGGCGCCCAGCAGCCGGGCGATCTGCCCCGCCATCGTGCCCACGGCACCGGCGGCACCGGTCACGAACACGGTGTCGCCCTTTCGCACCTCGGCCGCCCGGGTCAACGCGCCGTAGGCCGCGGACCCCTGGCAGAGGTGGGCCACCGGGTCGGGCAGGGTGCCGTCGAGCGGTCTGCACTCGTCGGCTGCGGGTGTCGCGTAGTCCCGCCAGCCCTGAAGGTGCAGCACCGGCCGGCCCTTCTCCAGCGGCCCGTCGACCACCTCACCGATCGCGGGGCCGAACAGGGTGTCGCCGGGGTGCAGCGGCGGCAGTGGTACATCGCGGGCCTCGCCCCCCATGAGGGTGCGCAGGCCGGGGAAGACGAGGAAGTGCGTGTTGCGGACGAGCACCTGGCCGGCCTCGGGACGGGGGACGGGGGCCGTCACCAGGGCGAAGTCGTCCGGGGCGGGCAGTCCGGCGGGACGGCGGACCAGACGGACAAGACGATGAGTCGCGGTCATGACCGGACGCTAGACCCTGCCCCTTGGGTCAGGGGCAAGCCTCGGTTCGGCCGGATGCCCGGCACGCCGCGACGAAGACGCCGCGGATCGGTCCCGAGGTCACGCGCGTCGCCCGGCGGGGGCACCGGTTGGGCGGCGTCCGAGCTCGGCCGCGACATGGCCTCCGGGCGACCGGCGACGGAACCGCAGACCCCGTCCGGCAGCAAACCCGAGCACACCCGACCGCCCGCGAACGGCATCGCCCCGCCGCCGAGTTGCCGCGAACAGGACTGCTGCATCCCGGGCGAGGGCAAGGTCCCGGATGAAGGCGGGGTCCCGAACCGGCGGGGGCGGGGTCCCGGTCAGGTTCCGGTGCCCCGGAGCCGCCCGGTCATCGGCTCGCCGTCGCCTCTTCGCCATCGCCTCCTCGCCGTCGCCTCGCCGACACCTCGTCGTCGCATCTTCGTCGCATCTTCGTCGCATCTTCGTCGCCGTACGCGCGGGCCGTGCCGTGATCCGGCGCCTGCGCAGGATGTCCGGCCCGACACACCTCCCCTTTCTTGAACGGACGATCCAGAAAGGTTAGGGTGCATCCATGGCAAGAACCCGGGAGTTCGACACGGACGCGGCCGTGAGCCGTGCGATGGAGTTGTTCTGGGCGCGCGGGTACGAGGCGACCTCGGTGCGGGACCTGACCCGGCATCTCGGGATCGGACAGGGGTCCCTGTACGCCGCGTTCGGCGACAAGGACGGCCTGTACCGGGCCGCGCTGGAGCACTACCGCTCGACCTTCGCGGCCGCCGCGCTGCGCACCCCCGAAGAGGGCGCGGACATCCGTACCGCGGTCCGGGCGCTGCTGGTCGAACGGATTCGGATCGCCGTCGCACAGGGCGGCCGGGGCTGCCTGCTGGTGAACGCCGCCGTCGAGCGGCTGCCGGAGGACCAGCCGACCCGCCGCACCGTACGGGACGTCCTCGGCGCCAACCAGGACGCGCTCACCGACCTGCTGCGCGCGGCGGCGGACCGCGGCGAGATCTCCGCACGGCACGACCCGCGCACCCTGGCCGCCTTCCTCGTCACCTTCCTCAACGGGCTCCTCGTCACCTCGAAGATCACCCCGGACGCCCGCGCCCTCGAACCCCTCGTGGAGGTCGCCCTGACCGCGCTCGACTGATTTTTTCATGCCCGGAATCTGTAACGCACGATCCAGAAAGTAGGAGGACCCGTGTCCCACGCCCACCCCCAGACCGCGCCGGCCCTCGGCGGCAGCCGGTGGAACGCCTTCCCCGAGGCGGGCACCATGACCGCCCGGGAGTTCTTCACCGGCACACTGCCCCTGCTCCAGGGCGTCATCGACGACAACACCCTGACGAGCGCGGACAGCCAGGTGCTCCGGGAACAGATCCACGCGACGCTCGGCCTCGGCACACGGGAGACCTCGCTCCCGCTGGCACTCGGTCCCGACAGCGCCACGGCAGCCCGCGAACTGGGGGCACAGGCTGAGAGCATCGGGGCGCGGCTGGCCTCCTGGGCGACCGCGGCCCTGGACCGGATGCTGAGCGAACCGGTCCCGTTCCCCGCCGGCCCGCTGATCGTCCGCAGCCACTGCTACGGCCATCTGCTCACCCCCGCCGCGGCCGACCTGCTCCTGCGCCGACGCGGCGGACCCGTCACGATGCAGCTCTACAACGAGTGGCTGCACCAGATGGTCCTGCTCCGCGACGCCCTCCTGCCCTTCACCAACTGGCAGGACGTACCGCTCCTGGTCACCCCCGAGGGGCTGCGGCACACCGAGTCCGCCCGTGACCGCTTCCTCACCGAGCTCCTCATCCGCCGGATACGGCACACCAGCATCGTCGGCTTCGCCCGCCACGTGGTCACGGGCGCCTCCGGCCCCGACGGACGCAACCCCGACGGGCAGGACTCCGACGGGCACGGCCCGGACGGATACGGCTTCGACGGATACGGCTTCGACGCGGACGGCGGCACCGCCCTGCCCGCCGTCGTCGACGCCTCGCCCCTCACCGCGCCCCGCCACCTGCTGGCCTGGCGCGCCGACCCCGCCGTCCGCCAAGCCGCCACCTACGTCAGCGAGGTGAGCGACTACTACGCCGCCCCTCGCACGCCCGTCGGGGAACTGCCCTCCGCCACCGCGGCGCGGGGCCGGCCCGTCGGCCGTGTCGTCGCCTCGGCGGCCGTCGGCGGGGTGCGTACGGCCCGCATCGCCGTGACCCAGGACGGCACCACCGTCCAGGTCGACCTCGGCCAGGCCCTGCGCGGGCACCGATTCGCGCACCGCCAGTCCCCCACCGCGGACGCCGGGACCGCCACAGGGGCCCCGAGCGCCGACCTGTGGTCCGCCCTGCGCGCGTCCGGTCTCGTGTGGGCGCCGAACGGCGAAGCCGTGGTGGACGCCGGCGGTCAGGACGACCTCGTCGTGCTGGCGCTGCTCGGCCGGCTCTACCCGGAGAACGTCGTCCTGGGCTCCGCCGGACACGCCGACACCCCGGCGGCCGGCGCCGGGAGCCGACCCGGTCGTCTCGTCGTCGGTCTCCCGACCCACCGGGCGGCGGACCGGCAGGCCGTCCGGCCTGCGACGAACTGATCACCGGTGTGCCCCGCCGGGGGAACACGGTGTGCGGACACGTGTGCCCGCCGGGTGCGTGACGGCATCCTCAGTGGCGGTTGAAGGTGCCGAAGCCTCCGTCGTGGTAGACGAGTGGCGCGTCGGTCGCCAGGCCGCCGGCGTCCAGTACCTCGCCGACGACCAGCAGGTGGTCGCCTATCGTGTGCCGCTCGACCGGGCGGGCGGTGAGCCAGGCGGGTGCGGCGGTCAGCAGCGGCACACCGTGGGCCCCCGGCTCCCAGTCGACACCCGCGAAGCGGTCCGCGCCGCTGCGGGCGAATCCCCGCGCGAGGTGTTCCTGGTGCGCGCCGAGCAGATGGACGGCGAACGCCTCGGCGGTGCGGACCGGTCCGGCGGTCGAGGCGGTGTCGGCGAGGTAGAAGGAGACGAGGGCCGGTTCGAGGGAGACCGAGGTGAAGGAGGTCGCCGTGAACCCGGCGGGGCCGGGGACGGTAACCACCGTGACCCCGGAGGGGTGGCGGCGCATGGTGCGGCGCAGCAGTTCGGCGGCCGGGCCGGTGCTGAGGTCGGTCATGGCGGTGCTGGCATCCTTAGCGGGTGGTGGGGCGGGCCGGTTCGTGAGATCCGTGGGTCTACTTGATGACGGCTGTCCGGTTGCGGGTCATGGTGAACACGGTGGCGACGATGACGACGACGCCCTTGACCAGGGTCTGGGTGTAGTCGGTCACGCCCAGGAGGTTGAGTCCGTTGGACAGGACGATGAGGGTGACCACGCCGAGCAGGGTGCGTTCGACTCCGCCGCGGCCTCCGGACAGCGCGGTGCCGCCGACGGCGAGCGCGGCCACGGCGTCGAGCATGACCGAGGCCCCCAGGGTGGAGCCCGCGCCCTGGAGCTGTGTGCCGGTCAGTACGCCCCCGAGGCCGGTGGCGACGCCGGCGACGGCGAAGACCGTGATCTTGATCCGGTTGGCGCGGATGCCGGACAGCCGTGCCACCTGCTCGTTCCCGCCGATGGCGTAGACGTACAGGCCGAACCGGGTGCGGCGCAGCACCGCGACGAGGACTCCCCAGACGAGGAGCGCGATGAGCAGGGGGTTCGGGAGGCCGGGGATCGACTGGGCGTTGACGAGGTCGAGGAGCGCGGGCGCGTTGAAGCCGACGGCGCCGTTGCCGATCACGATCAGCGCGAGGCCGGTCCACACGGAGAGCGTGCCGAGCGTCACGACGAACGAGGGGACCCGGCCGTAGACGAACAGCAGTCCGTTGACGAGTCCTGCCAGGAGTCCGATGCCCAGCGCGAGGAGGGCCGCGGTCCAGGGGTTCGTGCCGCCCGCGCAGAGTGTGGCGAGGACCGCTCCGGACAGCAGGAAGACGGCTCCCACCGACAGGTCGAAGCTTCCGGTGAGCACGATGAAGGTGAGCCCCGCCGCGGGCAGCAGGAGCATGCCGATCTGGCTGCCCATCAGGAGCAGGTTGGGGGTGGAGAGGAAGACGGATGACGACAGGCTGAAGACGACGATCAGTACGGCGGGCGCGGTGAGGGGGACGAACCGACGGGCTCTGATGCCGGCCGCCGTGAGCGGAGCCCTGGCGGGTTCCGGGGGCGGTGCGTCGGGTGTGGTCCGGGCGCTGTCGGCCTTGTTGACGTCGGCGGACGGGGTGGTCACGGCTGGGGCTCCAGTGGTTCGGCCGGAAGCGGGGGTGCGGGAGGGGCGGTTGCCTCGGCGCCGGGCAGCATGTGGCGTACGAGGTCCGACTGCGCGGGTTTGGCTCCGGGGGGTGCGGGGACCTCGGTGACGAGGCGTCCCTGGCGGACGACGCCGACCCGGTCCGCCAGCCCCACGCATTCGGTGAGGTCCTCGCCGATGAGCAGCACGGCGGTGCCCCGGTCGGTCGCCTCGCGGACGAGCCGGTAGATGGCCTCGCGGGATCCGGTGTCCACTCCCTGGGTGGGCGAGTCGAGGACGACGACGGGGGGCCGGCGGACCAGCCACTTGCCCAGCAGGATCTTCTGCTGGTTGCCGCCGGACAGTTCGCTGACGGGCTGGTGCACCGAGCGGCACACCACGCCCAGTTCCGCGACGAGGTCGGTGGCGAGGCGGTCGGCGTCGCGTCTGCGCCACCAGCCCGCGGGGCCGGCGAGCCGGTCCCGCAGGGAGGGCAGCTGGAGGTTGTCCCGGATCGAGGCGCTCATGACGAGTCCGCGTTCCGTGCGGTCGGAGGGCACGTAGGCGATGCCCTGCCGGACGGCCTCGGGCAGTCCCGGTGGGACCGGTGTGCCGTCGACGGCCACGGAGACGGAGCGGTCGCGGTCGCCGGCCACGGCGAGTCCGATCTCGCTCTTGCCGCTGCCTTCGACACCGACCAGGGCGTAGACCTCGCCCGCGTGGACTTCGAAGTCGATCCCGCGGTCCGGGACCGACACGGTCAGCCGCGGGGTGGCCGTGGTGTCGGGGTCGGCGGGGGCGGCCGGGGTCCGGTGGGGGCGCTGGCGGGATTCGAGGTAGTAGTCCGTCTCCCGGGTCCTGCCCACCATCATGCGGTGCAGCTGGTGTTCGTCGGTGGCGTCCGTGTCGACGATCCCGGTGAGCGCGCCGTCCTTGAGGACCGCGACGCGGTCGCAGGTGGTGAGGATCTCCTGGAGGCGGTGGGTGACCAGGACGACGCTGCCGCGGGCGCGGAGGTCGTCGAGGAGGTGCAGCAGGTTCTCCTCGTGGCGGGCGTCGAGCGCGGTGGTGGGTTCGTCGAGGAGGACGACCGGGTCGGGTACGTCCAGGAGTTCGGCGAGCCCGAGCGCCCGGGCGATCTCGACGGCCTGGCGCAGTCCGGGGCTCAGCCGGTCGACGGTCGTACGGGGGTCGACGCCGTCGAGTGCGAAGCGGCCCAGCGTCTCCTCCACCCAGGCGGCACGGGCGCGGGTGCCGCCGGGCAGCCGGGTCTCCCAGCCGAAGAGCAGGTTGTCGCGGACGGAGAGGTTGGGCAGGAGGGCGGAGTCCTGGAACACCCGGAACACGCCCGCGTCGACCGCGTCGCGGTAGGAGGCCGGACGGTAGGGCGTGCCGTGGGTGCTGAGGGTGCCCGCGTCCGGGCGCAGCGTGCCGCTGAGCAGGTTGAGCAGGGTGCTCTTGCCCGCGCCGTTCTCTCCCACGAGGCCGAGCACCTCGCCGGTGCGCAGCTGGAGGGAGACGTCCCGGAGCACGGGGCGTCTGCCGAAGCGCTTGGTGATCGTGTCGGCCGAGAGCCGGGCGGGCGGGGCGGGTTCGGTGCCGGTCACGGTTCAGGCCTTCGGGGCGGCGTCGGCGAGCACGTCGGTGGCGTAGTGCTTCTGGTAGAGCTTCTTGACGTCCGCGAAGCCGCCCTTGGTGCCGGCGGTGAACTCCTTGGGCTCCTTGTAGCCGGAGGGCCGCTTGGTGTTGGGCCACAGGGCGGAGAGGTCCTCCACCGGGTAGTAGCGGGCCTGGGCGTCCCAGGTGTCGGGGCTCTCCACGCGGGACAGCAGCTTGGCGTTGAACTGGTCGGTGAAGTCGGCGTCGACGTAGCGCTTGCGGTAGGCGGCGACGTTGGAGCTGTCGACGAGGGCGTTCTCCACCCAGAGCATCCGCTCGGCCGGGTCGGGGGTCCAGCCGTTCAGGCGGTCGTGGAGCCGGGCCACGGAGGCGAAGGCGAGCAGCGCGGAGGGCTGTGCTCCGGCGGCGAGCACGGAACCCTCCTGGACCAGCTGGGAGACGGGGTCGGCCGCGTCGGTGGTCAGGACGTGGATGTCCTTGCCGGGGGTCTTGCCTGCGGCGCGGATCGCCGCCACGGCCGCGGCGGCGGAGACCGCCTCGCCGGTGACCACGGCCTGGGCCTGCGGGTAGCGGGAGAGAAGGGCGGCGATCTTCTTCTGCTGGTCCTCGGGCACGTAGTTGCTGTTGGCGAAGCCCAGTTGGCGCAGGCCGGGGTTGCGGGCCAGTCCGGTCTTGGTGCCCGCTGAGAACAGGGCGTCGCTGGTGCCGCCCTGCACTCCCCCGGTCCGTACGAAGGTGGCGTCCTCGCCGGCCTTCTCGGCGAGCACGTCGAGCAACTGGGCGGAGATGCCGGGGTAGTCGGGCTGGATGTAGGTCGAGTACAGGTCGCCCAGCTCCCAGGGGGTCTGCCAGGCGGTGGTCGAGTAGATGTCCACGTAGGGGGCGTTGGCCCGCTTGGCGGACGCGTAGAGGGTGGACGCGTTGATCGTCTCGATGGTGTTGATCATGAAGCCGGAGTAGCCCTGGTTCAGGACCTGGGTGAGCTGCCCGAACTGGGTCTGGGCGTCGCCCTTGCCGTCGAGGGCCACCGCCTTGTGGCCGAGCTGTTCGGCGGCGGCGACGAACGCCTTGCCGAAGTCGGCGTTGTAGGTGTTGGCCGAGCTGTAGAGCAGGACGGCGAGCTTTCCGTCCTTGACGAAGGTGGCGCTGTTGCCCGAGGCACCGGTGGCGGTGTCGTCGCAGGCCGCCAGGAGGCCGCCGGCGCCGATCGCCGCGGCGGAGGCCGAGGCGAGTCTGAGGAAGTTGCGACGGCTGACGCCGTGGGTGTCCAGGCGCTCGAGGACGCCGTCGATCGTGCGGGGGCGGGTGCCGGTCATGGTGTTCCTTTCGTGCGCGCGCCGGTTCGGCGCGCGTCGTTCGGTCGGTTCGGGTCCTGGGAGGGCGTTCAGCGGGTGCCGGAGGGCCGGGCCGGCTCGTACGCGGGGGACTCCCGGTGGGCCGCGGCGGGGTGGCGTCGCGGGAGGCGGGCCGGGCGGCCCAGCGCCTCGCGCAGGGTCGTCCCCGGCGGGAGGTCGACGCGCCGTACGAGGCCGCGCCGGCGCAGTTCGGGGACGGCGTGGTCGATGAAGTCCCGCACCGAGGAGGGGCTGAGGAGGGTGAACAGGTTGATGCCGTCGACGCCGGCCTCCCGCCAGCGCGCGAACTCGTCCGCGATCCGTTCCGGGGTGCCCACCACACGGGTGGCGCGGCTGTTGAGCAGGACGAGGTCGGCGACGGTCGCCGCACGGCCCGGGGGCACGGCCGCCAGCGCCCAGTCCACGATGGAGCGGGTTCCCTCGCCGTGTCTGAGCAGTTCGGTGACGGGTTCGTCGGGTGTGTGGCCGCCGAGGTCGACGCCGAGCATGCCGCTCATGTGGGCGAGCAGTCCGTCGGTGTCCAGGTGTGCGTCGAGTTCGGCCTCGCGTCGCCTCGCCTCCTCCTCGGTCGCGGCGACGACGACGCCGAGGGCCTGGAAGAAGCCGATGTCCTCGGCCCGGCGGCCGGCCGCCACCGCCCGGGCCCGGACGTCGGCCGTGACCTCGGCGGCGGCCCGCGGGTGCGGCGCCACCAGGAACTGGAACTCGGCGTGGCGGGCGGCGAAGGCGCGGCCGGCCGGGGAGGCGCCGGCCTGGAACAGCACGGGTGTGCGCTGGGGTGTGGGCGCGACCAGGTGCGGCCCGGTCACCCGGTGCCGGGACCCGTGGTGGTGGATCTTGCGTACGGCGGCCGGGTCGGCGTAGCGGCCGGTGGTCCGGTCCGCGGTGACCGCGCCGTCACGCCATGATCCCTCCCACAGCTTGTAGAGGACCTCGATGTACTCCTCCGCCAGGGCGTAGCGACGGTCGTGTTCGGGGAGGCGGTCGAGGCCGAGGTTGTGGGCGGCGTTCTCCACGGCGCTGGTGACGATGTTCCAGCCCACCCGGCCGCCGGAGAGCTGGTCGAGGGTGGACATGGTGCGGGCGAAGGCGAACGGTTCCTGCTGGAGGGTGGACGAGGTGAACACCAGGCCCAGGCGTTCGGTGGCGGCGAGCAGGGAGGCGGCGAGGGCGGCCGGGTCGAGGGTGGGGATCTGGAAGCCCTTCTCGACGTAGGCGTCCCAGCCGCCCCGGTAGTCGGCGTACAGGCCCAGGATGTCGGCGAGGAACAGGGCGTCGAAGCCGCCGCTCTCGGCGAGCCGGGCCAGTTCGGTCCAGCGTCGCAGCGAGCCGTGGTCGGCCTGCCGGTCCTCGGGGTGGCGCCACAGGCCGGGGTAGATGTGGGCGGGCGTCGCCATGGTGAACAGGCTGAGCGACAGGGGGCGTCGGGTGGGGTGCGGGGCGTCGGTGTGCGGCGCGTGGGTGCTCGGGTCAGTGGTCATGGTCAGAATCCGATGGCCCCGGCGGCGGGGACGTTTCCGTTGACAAGGTGGTCGCCGAGGTAGTGGTACTTCCAGCGGGTCGGGTCGTGCAGGGTGTGGGTGCGGGCGTTGCGCCAGTGGCGGTCCAGGCCCCAGCGGATGTCGGTGGCGGAGGTGCCCGCGACGTCGAGCGCCTCGCTCGACACGCTGACGGCCGCCTCGGCGCTGACGGCACGGGCGCGGGCGACGGCGAAGCGGGCCTGTTCGACGGCGCGCGGTGTCGGATCGGCCGCGGCGGCGTCCAGCAGGTCGCCGGCGCGGGCGAGGACCGCCTCGGCCGCGTAGACCACGGTGTCCAGGCGGCCGAGGGCGAGCAGCGCGTGGGGTTCCTCGGCGGCCTCCCACGGCGAGTCGTGGTAGGGACGCGCCTGGTCCCGCAGGAAGTCGGCGGCTTCCCGCAGGGCGGCCGCGGCGATCCCCGTGTCGATGGCGGCGTGAACGTACTGGCCGACCGCGGCATGGGTGGTGGGCGGGGCGTCCTGCGCGCCGAACGGTGTCAGGACGTGTCCTTCGGCGACGGGGACGTCCCGCAGGGTGAGCGTGCCGCTGATGGTGGCGCGCTGTCCGAAGGCGTTCCAGTCCTGGTGCACGTCGAGTCCGGGCGCGTCCCGGGCGACGACGGCGATCACCGGGCTCCCCTCGCTCAGCGCGGCGATGGTCACCAGGTCGGCGGTCAGGGCGCCCGTGGCGTAGTACTTGGTGCCGTTGAGGACCAGCTGTCCGCTGTCGTCGCGGGTGAGGGTGGTGGTGAAGTCCAGCGGGGTGCGGCCGCCCCGTTCGGAGACGCCGTTGCCGAAGCGGGCTCCGCCGGCGACGGCCGGGAGGTAGGTGTCGCGGATGAGGTCCGGGGTGCCGGGCCGGGTGAGCAGGTCGACGGTCTGGAAGTGGTTCTGGGTGACCTGGGCGAGGGAGGGGTCACCCACGGCCAGGAGCCGCACGATCTCGCCGAGCACGCGCAGGCCGAGTTCGGGGCCGCCGTGGCTGCGGGGCACCGTGACGGCCAGCAGTCCGGAGGCGGCGAGACGGGCCAGTTCCGCCTGCGGCACTTCGCCGGACCGGTCCCGTTCGGCGGCGCGGGCCGCGAGCGCGGCGGACAGGTGGCGGGCGCGGGCGAGCGCCTCGGTGGCGTCGAGGCGACCGGCGTCGGTCACCGGGAGGTGGGCGGGCATGTCAGCGGAAACCTTCCTTGTCCGGCTGGGGGAAGCGGTCGTTGAGCAGTCGGTCGCCCACTTCCCGGAACTTGTGGACGACGGGGTCGTGGAGGGTGTGTGTGCGCACGTCGCGCCAGCGGCGGTCGAAGCCGAACCGGCGGGCCGCGGAGCGGGCGCCCTGCACCTCGAACACCGTGGCGGTGATGTGCAGGGCCGCCCGGGTGGCGGCGGCCTTGGCCGCGTACACCTCGACGGCGGCCTCGCCGCGGTCGTCGGCGCCGACGGGTGCGCCGCCCGTGTAGAGGGTGTGCAGGCGCCGGGCCGACCTGCCGAGGAGGGCGGCGGCAGCGCGCAGGGAGACCTCCAGCTCGCCGAAGGTCTCGACGATGTAGGGGTCGTCGGCCGCGCGGGCGACTCCGGACGCGCCGAAGGGCCGGGTCTCCTCCCTGACGTAGCGGGCCGCGTCGGTCAGGGCCCCGCGGGCCGCGCCGAGGTAGAACGCCGCGAACACGGACTGGATGAGCGGGGTCACCAGGGTGTGGCGGGGTGTGGGCGGTTCGGGTTCGGCGGGTCCGCCGAGGAGTTCGGCCGGTTCCGCGCGCACGTTCCTCAGTTCCGTCGGTCCGCTCTCGCTGAGCCGCAGGCCCAGGTGGTCCCAGCCGGAGCGGTCGCTGTGGATGCCGTCCCGGTCGCGCGGCAGCACGAAGTAGCGTTCGGTGCCGTCGATCTCGGCGCGGACCACCACGGCGTCGGCCACGGAGGCACCGGTGCTGAAGTTCTTGCGGCCCGAGATGCGGAAGCCGTCGCCGTCGGCCTCGGCCACCAGGGCGGGCGGTACGGGGTTGACCACGCCGCCCCACAGCCAGGCTTCGTCCGCCGCCCGCGCGCAGATGCGCGCCGCCTGTTCGGGGGTGCCCAGCAGGGGGGCGAACTGGCTGCTGGCGTAGTGGTAGCCGAGGAGGGCGCCGATGCTGGTGTCGCCGGCCGCGACGACGGCCACCAGTTCCAGGGCGGCGGGCCAGGTCACGTCGTGGGCGGTGTCGCCGGTGCCCCAGGCGGTGAGCAGTCCGGCCCGGCGCAGCAGGTCCACTTCGCGGTGCGGGGGTTCGTTGTCGCGTTCGCGTTCCACCGCGTCGGCGCTCAGCGTGTCGCGCACGGTGCGTGCCTCGTGCAGGAGCCGTGTGGTGCGCTCGTCCAGTTCGCCGGGTGTCAGTCCCAGCAGGGTCTCGGTCATCGGCTGTTGTCCTCCGTGTCGGGGCGGGGCGGGTACGGCGGCACGGCGAGGCCGAGGTGGTCGCGCAGGGTGGTGCCGGTGTAGTCGGTGCGGACGAGTCCTCGTTCCTGGAGGACGGGGACGACGTGGTCGACGAAGTCCTCCAGGGCGCCGGGGCTGTGGGTCGGCGAGATCACGAACCCGTCGGCGGCCCGGTCGGTGAACCAGAGTTCGAGTTCGTCGGCCACCTCACGGGCGGTGCCCACGAAGCGGGGCAGCATCACGTGGCGTCCGTAGGCGGCGCCCACGTCGGCCAGGGAGTGGTCGGTGGTGCGGGTGCGCTCCGCGAGGTTGCGGAGGATGCCCTGGCTGCCGGTCCCGCGCAGCCCGTCCAGGACGTGCCGTACGGGGGTGTCGGGGTCGTGGGCGGACAGGTCGATGCCGAGGTGGTTGGAGAGGGTGGCGAGCCCGGACAGCGGGTCCACGAGGGAGTCGAGGAACCGGGCCCGCTCGCGGGCCTCGGCTGCGTCGGCGCCGACGACCGGGATCACGCCGGGCAGGACCAGCGGCCGGCCGGCGGGGCGGTCCGCGGCGACGGCCCGTTGTCCGAGGTCGTCGTAGAAGGCGCGGGCCGCGGCGCGGTCGGTGGCGATGGTGAAGACGGCGTCGGCCCACCGGGCGGCGAAGTGGCGTCCGCGTGGGGAGCTGCCGGCCTGGAGGAGCACCGGGTGTCCCTGGGGCGGGCGCGGTACCGGCAGTGGCCCGCGGACCGCGAAGTGCTCACCGCTGTGGTGGGTGTAGTGCACCTTGCGGGGGTCGGCGAACCTGCCCGCGCCGCGGTCCAGAAGCAGCGCGTCCGGTTCCCAGCTGTCCCAGAGGGCGCGGACGGCGCCGACCAGTTCGTCGGCCCTGTCGTAGCGCAGGTCGTGCGGCAGGTGGTGGCCGAGGCCGTGGTTGCGGGCCTCGGAGTCGGTGGCGGAGGTGACGACGTTCCAGGCCGCGCGGCCGCCGGAGAGGTGGTCCAGGGTCGCCGTGACGCGGGCGATGTGGGCCGGCGGGTAGTAGGTCGTGGAGATGGTGGCGCCCAGGCCGATCCGTTCGGTGACGGCGGCCATCACTCCGAGCACGGCGATCGGGTCGAGCCAGACCGCGCCCTGTCCCCCGGTGCTCAGTGTGGTGGCCGGTGTCGCGCCGTGGGTGTCGGACAGCGCCAGGCTGTCGGCGAGGAACACCAGGTCGAAACGGCCGCGTTCGAGGAGCCGGGCGGTGCGGGCGTGGAAGGCTGCGCTCAGGAAGCCGTTGTCGGCCTCCGGGTGGCGCCAGCCGCCGTGGTGGTGGGCGACAGGGCCGGTGGGCAGGCCGGCGACCAGCTTGATCTGACGGTTCATCACGGTGCTTTCGTCGGCTGCGGCGCGACGCCGGTACGGCGCCGGAGCAGGGGGAGGAGGTTCTCGCCGACCCGGTAGGCCTCTTCGAGGTGCGGCTGGCCGGAGACGATGAAGTGGCGTACGCCGAGGGCGTGGTACTCGGCGAGCCGTTCGGCGACCTCGTCGTGGCTGCCGACCAGGGCCGTGCCCGCTCCGGGCCGCACGAGTCCGAACCCGGCCCAGAGGTTGGGGGCGACCTCCAGGTGGTCGCGGCTGCCTCGGTGCAAGGCGTTCATCGCCTGCTGCCCCGCCGAGTCCAGGCTCCCCAAGTGCCGCTGGGCGGCGGCGATCTGAGTTTCGGTCAGCGTGTCGAGCAGCCGGTCGGCCTCGGCCCACGCCTCTTTGGCGGTGTCCCGGGTGATGAGGTGGATCCGCAGGCCGAACTCCAGTTGTCGGCCGCGCTGCTCGGCCTGCGCGCGGACCCGCTCGACGCGCCGTGCCACGGCCTGCGGGGGCTCGGTCCAGGTCAGGTAGGTGTCCGCGCGCCGTGCGGCCACCCGTTCGGCCGCCGGGCTGGACCCGCCGAGGAACACGGGAGGCGGGCCCCACGGTGCGGTGCGGACGGCGGCGCCCTCCACGGTGAAGTACCGGCCGCTGTGGTCGTATCCGGTGGCGGGCAGGTTCGGGTCGCCGACTCCGGCCATCACGTCGAGGAACTCGTCGGTGCGCTCGTAGCGGTGGTCGTGGTCCAGGTGGTCTCCGAAGCGGCGCTGTTCCGCCGTGTCGCCGCCGGTGACCACATTGAGCAACAGCCGTCCGCCGGAGAGGCGTTGGAAGGTGGCCGCCTGGTGTGCGGCCAGTGTCGGGGAGATGAGGCCGGGCCGGAAGGCGACCAGGAACTTCAGCCGTTCGGTCGCGGCGATGAGCGCCGCGGTGGTGATCCAGGCGTCCTCGCACCAGGTGCCCGTGGGGGTCAGGAGCGAGGTGAAGCCGAGGTCGTCGGCTGCTCTCGCTATCTGGGTGAGATAGGCCAGCGACGGCGGGCGCCGGAGCCCGGCGGCCGGTCCCACGCCGGCTATTCCGTGGCCGTCCCCGGAAGTGGGCAGGTACCAGTGCAGGTGGACGGTCATGACTCCGCCTCTGCGGGCATGGCGGTGCTGGCAGGCATGAAGGGACCAATCGAGTCGGCCGGCGGACGGGCGCACGTCGGCGGGACCCCCGCACGGATCGTGACGCGGGAGGTGAAGGAGACTGGGGATGCGGGGAGTCAGAGGCCTCGACGGCGGTGGAACGGCAGCCGGGACAGATCACGGCCGCTCGGGCGAGGCGGGCTGACGACGCGGCGTGTGCCGCGCCCTGTTCAGATGGGGCGACAGGGCAGGAACAGGCGGACCTGGTCGACCGTGAGCCGGCGCGTCAGGCGCACTCCGGGAGCGGACAGGCCGGCGCGACAGCTCTGCGAGCTGGCGTTGCGGCTGTTCCGTCCGGTGTTCATGGCTCAAGTCTGCTGTCCGTGATGTGCCCGTACAAGTTTGCGACAAGCTGAACTAATCACCAGAACGGAGACGTACGCCACATCCCTCGCCCGCATGATCCGTCCGAGGTCCCGTCAGGCGCCCCCGCGCAGGTCAGCCGTGGCCGACCAGGGTGAAGGGGTCGTGGAAGACGGCGTCGAGGGCGGCCGTGCACGCCGCCCGGGCCAGGACGTCGCCGTCGGGGAAGGAGCCCCGCATCACGGAGACCGGCAGTCCGCCCGCGCTGCGGCTCTGCCGCGCCACCTCCGCGCGCATCTCCTCCAGCGTGCCGGGAAGCGCGCCCGCGCCGGGTTCGGTGACCACGACCACCTCGGGATCGAGGAAGGCCGCGAACAGGGCGACGGCGTGCCCGATGGACCGGGCCCGGTCCAGGAAGAGCCCGAGTGCCTCGCGGTGCCCGGTGGCGGCGAGTGCGCTCAGGGCCCGGTAGTCGTCGGCGGGCAGCCCCCGTTCCCGGGCCGCGGCCATCAGGGTGTGCTGGGAGACGGTGGCGCCGAAGCAGCCGGTGCGGCCGCACGAGCAGGGACGGGTGCTGCCCGGAAGGGGCAGATGCGCGACGGCCCCGGCGCGGAAGGCGGCCCCGTGGTGGACCACGGGGCCGATGCCGAAGGCCGCGTCGACCACGGTGCCGACGAACAGCGTCAGGGCGTTCTCCGCTCCCGCCATCGCGCCGAACAGGTACTCGGCGCTGTGCAGCGTACGTGCGTGGGAGTCGGCGTAGACCGGTACGTCGAGCCGGGCCCTGAGGTGGTCGGCGACGGGCAGGTCCGTCCAGCCCAGCGCGCCGTGCTCGACGAGGATCCCGTCCGCGCGGTTGACCCAGCCTCCCGTGGCCACGCCGGCGGCCAGCAGCCGCCGGTCCTGCCCGTGCCGGGAGATGAGGTCCAGCACCGCGTCGGCGGCCGCGCCCAGGACGTCTTCCTGGGTCCCGTCGAGGTGCGGCAGCTCGCGCTGGGCGATGATCCGCCCGTTCAGATCGGCCAGGGCCGCGGTGGCGTAGTCCACTCCGATGTGCAGCCCCGCGACGAACCAGCCGGTGCCCAGGTCCAGCAGGACGTGCGGGCGGCCGGCCGTGTGCCGGCGCACCAGATCGCCCCGTTCGCGCAGGAGTCCGGCAGCCAGCAGGTCGGCGACACGGCCGCTGAGGGAGGCTCCGGACAGGCCGGTCAGGCGTGCGATGGTGCGTCGCGGGGTCGGTCCCTGCCGGGCCACCGCTCTGAGCACCGCCCCCGCGGCGCCGCCCCGCTCGGGCCGGTGCCGCGCGGTCCCGCCAGGGCCCGTGCCACGCCGGCCGCGGGTGCCGTCGGCGGGGGCGGACAGTTCTCCGGGCATCGTGCTCCATTTCCTGCGGAGGGTGGATCGGCGGGACGGCGCAAGAGCTAGGTCTCTTCCGCGTCCACCACGGCTCCGGGTGCACCACGGCTCCCTGCGCACCACGGCTCCGCGTCCACCACGACCCGGTGTTCGGGTGCTCCTGGCGGGCCGCCGGGGCTGCTCGCACGCGCCGTGCGGCGGCCGAGTCCCGCCGAGCGGTTCCCTCGGTCCCGGGGAGAGGCACCATACGTGACGAATGCGCCCTGGTTCAGCCTCGTCCATCCACCGGTCACAGCCTCGCGGCCCGGTCCGCCGCGGCGGCCGGGAGGCCGTCCCGGGCGCAACTCCCTCCGATCGGCGCGGTGTTAGCCGACCGGTCCGGTCCCCTGACGCACCGCCCGACCGGCTCGCCCGCGCGAGGACATCCGCTCGCCCCGCGCTCCGCGGGAACATGTGAGGAACGCCCCCTTGTATCCGCAACGTGAACAGTGTCCCGGCTGCCTTGACCTGCGCGTCGTCCGTCTGGTGAGGTGCCTTTCATGCACGCCCGCCCCGCTCTCGTCCGTCGGCGCCACATCGACCTGGCGCACGTCTCCAGCGCTTTCTGTCGCCGCTGACCCAGGCGCACATGGTGCCGGCGACGGTCCGTACACTGTCCCCGCACCACGCAGGGCACTCTTCTCCCCTTCTTTCCGGGCCTGTTGGCACGGCGTCGCCCGCGAGCGGTCTCGCGGTGCGTGCCGCGGCCGGGTCCGGCTCCGCCGGCCTCGTGAGCGACGCGGTACACGGCCGTTGCGGCCGCTGAACCCCGCGTCCGCCGGCTCCGCCTGCGCGCCTTCGTCCCCCCCCTTGCTCCCCTTCCTCCGCCACGGCCACCGGTCCTCGTCACCGCTCGTGACACGGCCGGGGCCGCGGTTCGCCCTGCGGCACACCCCGTACCCACCGTTGCGGCGCGCCAACGCGGCACTCCCCCCGCCCGGGTCCCCGCCCGCGCGCCGTGCCGCGTCGCGTTCCCCCGCGCCAAGACGCTTCCCACCGGGGCCGGTTCGCCCTGCCCGGGCGGTCTCGAAAGGCTCTCCCACCACCATGACCACTGAAGAAACCGTCATCGACAGCGGCACGGCCGCGCCACCGCCGTCCGCCGACGGCCAGGACGGCGCGGACCTGCCCCGCGACGCCGTCTCCGGCCTCGGCGTCTTCGCCCAGGGGCTCGCCGCGGCGGCCCCGAGCGTCGCCCTCGCCAGCGTGCCCGGCTCCCTGTTCCTCGTCGCCGGCAAGGGCACGTTCTGGGCGGCGATCACCGGCGGCATCATCGTCTACCTGATCGCCGCGGTGATCGCGCTGCAAGCCCGCAGGACCGTTTCCTCCGGCTCGCTCGGCACCTACGCCGGCAACGGCCTCGGGCCGGTCGCCGCGTTCATGACCGGCTGGGCCCTCATCATCGGATACGTGGGCTTCGCGGCGGGCGGCGTGCTCGGCGCGGTCCTCTACTTCAACGGCTTCCTCCAGCAGATCGGGCTGCACACCGACCACGTGGTGTTCAAGGTGCTGCTGCTGGTCGTCGTCACCGCCGTCGCCCTCTACATCCCGTTCCGGGGCGTCAGCATCTCCGCGAAGGCCGGCCTGATCTTCGAGGTCGCCTCCGCGGCCGCCATCGCCGTGATCCTCGTCGCCTCCTACGTCCACTACGGCGCGCATCTCGACACGGCCCAGTTCAGCCTGAGCCATCTGGGCAACAGCACCACGCTGATCGCGGCCGTCTCCGCGGTCGGCTCGTACGCCGGCTTCGAGAGCGCCGCCTCGCTCGGCCACGAGGCACGCGACGCCCACCGCAACGTGCCGCGTGCCATCCTGCGCCTGGTGGTCGTGCTGTCCCTGCTCTACCTGTTCGCGACCTACCCCGAGGTGCTCGGCTTCCAGGGCCCCCACACCCTCGACGCGGACAGCACCCCCCTGCCCGTCGTCGCGCAGAACTCCGGCGTCAGCTGGGTGACGTACCCCGTCAACCTGCTGCTCGGCACCGCGATGATCGTCTTCTCCTCCGCCGTCATCAACTCCGGCGCCCGCAGCCTGTTCACGCTGGCCCGGGAACGCGCGCTGCCCGCACCGCTCGGGCGGGTCCACGCCACCCACCACACCCCGCACATCGCCATCGGCGTCGTCACCCTCATCGGCTTCGTCCTCGGCCTGGTGGGCACCGTCAGCGACGTCGGCCGGTTCCAGTGGGACGTCTACATCGGCATCGTCTCCAGCTACGGCTACCTGTTCGCCTACCTGGTGGTGGCGGTCGCCACCCCGCTGTGGCTGCGCCGGATCAAGGCGCTCACACCCGCCGGCATCGCGCTGTCGGCGCTGGCCACCGTGGGCATCGTCTACGTCATCTACAAGAACCTCGTCCCGGTGCCGAGCGGGGCCTACCGCTACCTGCCGTACGTCTTCGTCGCGCTGCTCCTGACCGGCCTCGGCCGCTACCTGTGGCTGCGGTCGACCCGGCCCGACGTCGCGGCCCGGATCGGCTCCATCCAGACGCTGTCCGAGGCGGAGCAGGCGCGGCTCGCCGAACTGGGCATCCTCGACGCGGTCCGCGGCAGCCACCGCGCGGACGACGCCGTCGACGGACTCGTCGGCCGGTCCGACTGACTCTCCGGCGGTGGGGCTCCCGCAGCCGTGGGGGTCCCACCGCCGGTCAACACCCGCCATCGCCACCCTCACGACCGGAAGTACTCCCATGCCTCACTTCGACGGCGCCACCGGGCGCGTCTACTACCGCCACTGGTCCACCGGATCCCCCCGTGCCTCCCTGGTCTTCCTGCACGGCTTCGGCGAGCACAGCGGCCTCTACCACCGCTACGCCGCGGCCCTCGGCGCCCGCGGCGTCGACGTCTGGGCCCTGGACGAGATCGGCCACGGTCTGACGGACGGCGAGCGGGGCCGGTTCGGCCGGTTCGACGACCTCGTGGCCAATGCCACCACCCTCACCGCGCTCGCCCACAAGGCCTCCCCCGGCGTTCCGGTGGTGATCGGCGGACACTCGCTCGGCAGCCTCGTCGCCCTGCTCACCGCGCTCGACACCCCGTCCCTCTACTCCGCCGCCGTCATCAGCGGTTCCCCGCTGTCGCCGCTGCCGTGGCTCACCGGGCCCGCGGACGGCACGGACGACGCGTTCGAGCTCGACCCGTCCGACCTGTCCTCGGACCCCTTCTACCTCGACCAGCTGGAGAACGACCCGCTGGCGTTCACCTCCGCCGACATCGGCGGCCTGCTCGCCGAGGCGTTCCCTCCGGTGTGGGCGCGTCTGGAGCGCGAACTGCCCTCGCTCGCATTGCCGTTGCTGGCCGTCCACGGGTCCCGCGACCCGATCGCACCGCTCGCGGGGGTGACTTCCTGGCAGGACCGGCTGCCCGGACTGCGCACCGAGATCGTCGACGACGCCGGACACGACGTCCTCAACGAGTCGGCGCACCGTCAGGTCGCCGCCGCCGTCGCCGCGTTCGTGCTGGAGCACGCCGACGCCACTGCCGGGGTGACGGCATGACGCTCACGCTCACCGACCGGGAACGGGACGCCGTCGAAGCGCTGCTGCGCTTCCCGCTCGTCTCCGCCATCAACGGCCGCCGCTCGCGCCGCTTCCCGGTCGGCGGCGAGATACCGGCCGGTGAACTCGCCTTCCGCAGCGGCAGGGAACCGCAGCCGCTGAGCGAGGTGGAGCGCGCCCTGGTCCTGGCCACCGTCACCGGTGTGACCGGCTGGAACTTCGGGATCACCCACCATCCCGGTTACGCGCCCGCGCTGCCCAACTACCCCGGATCCGCGGGCGGCCGGACCTTCCCGTCCGCCGCGGGCTTCCACACGACCGACTTCTTCTTCACGGACGACTCCGGCACCTACTTCCTCTCCAGCCGGGACGCCGCACCCGACGGCGAGGTCACCGACGGGGTCACCGACGCCGACCGCTGGCTGACGGCCACCGTCTCCCGGTACCGCAAGCTGTCCGACCGCCGCATCCACCTGCCGCGCGAGGAGCCGTACCTGGAGGGCCACAACACCTGGATCGCCAACCACCCCGGCTCCCTGCTGGTGATCCCGGTCGCCGACCTGGCCCAGCACTTCATCGCCAACGTCGCGTTCTTCCTCCAGAACGGCTACGGGCTGTACGACGACATCAACGGCCGTCCCGTGCCCGGCGCCGACGATGCCTCGCTGCGCCATGCCGGTGAGCCGTTCCCGCTGTCGTTCGTCGAGCAGTACACGCTCGCCGAGGCCAGCGCCGAGCTGATCACCGGTGTCTACGCCGGGCACCTGCTGCTCGGCGGTCTCGGTCTGGGCGGCTGGACGTTCGACGGCATCGACCGGCTCTCCCTCCTGGGCGCCTCGGGCGACCCCGACGTGCCCGGTCTCGGCTTCCACGTCGAGACCGACGAGCGCTGGTCGCTGCCGAACCCCACCGGGCTGCCCGGCGTCTTCGAGACGCTCACCCGGCCGCATGTGCGCGACGCCGCCGACGCCGTCGAACGCTTCACGCAGCGCAAGTCCGGTGCCGGCGGCCCGCTGAACCCGGCCACGCCGGGACCCTGGCGCGACACCCCAGGGGTCCGGGGCTCGGCGGCGCCGTTCGACGCGCGGCTGCGCGGGCTGCTCACCGACGCCGTCCGCTACGTCGACGAGACCTTCGGCAAGATCCCCGGCACCGTGCCGAGCGTGCACATCCTCAACTACCTCCAGGCCCAGCATCTCGACACCGACTTCTACGACCACCACTTCGGCGCGGGCGCCTACCTGGCCACCCACCGCGACCACCAGGCCACCTGGCACTGATCTCCGGCACAAGGGACCTGACCCGATGAACGTCCACCTGCACTGGTACCTGCCCACCAACGGCGACAACCGCGACATCGTCGGCTCCGGCGACGGCTCGCAGAAGGGCCTGGCCGCGGTCCGCGCGGGCTTCAGGCCGCCCACCGCCGAGTACCTCGGCACGGTGGCCCGGGCCGCCGAACAGCTGGGCTTCGAGGCCGTGCTGACGCCCACCGGCACCTGGTGCGAGGACGCCTGGATCACCACGGCCGCGCTCGCGGCCGTCACCAACCGGCTGAAGTTCCTGGTGGCGTTCCGGCCGGGTCTGGTCTCGCCGACGCTCGCCGCCCACCAGGCCGCCACCTTCCAGCGGATGTCCGGCGGAAGGCTGCTGCTCAACGTCGTCACCGGCGGGGACTCCGTGGAGCAGCGCCGGTTCGGGGACCATCTGGACCACGACCAGCGCTACGCCCGCACCGAGGAGTTCCTGACCGTACTGCGCGGAGTCGGCGCGGCCCGCGAGCCGTTCGACTTCCGGGGCGAGCACTACGACATCCGCCGGGCCGCGATCCCGTTCGCCCCGTACGAGCCGCCGGCGGTGTTCTTCGGCGGGGCCAGCCCGGCTGCCGAGCGGGTGGCCGCCCGCACCGTCGACACCTACCTCGCCTGGGGCGAGACACCACCGCAGATCGCCGAACGGATCGGGCGGATGCGGGTGCTGGCCGCCGAGGCGGGCCGCACCCTGTCGTTCGGCATCAGGTTCCACGTACTGAGCCGGGACACCTCGGCCGCCGCGTGGGCGGAGGCCGGCCGGCTCCTCGACCGCATCGACGACACCCGCGTCCGTGAGACACAGCGGGTGCTCGCCGCGGGCGAGTCGGTCGGGCAGCGGCGGATGAACGCGCTGCACGGCGGTGACCGCGGCAACCTGGAGGTCTACCCGAACATCTGGGCCGGTTACGGACTCGTGCGCGGCGGCGCCGGGACCGCGCTGGTGGGCAGCCACCGCGAGGTCGCCGACCGCATCGCGGAGTACCACGCGCTCGGCATCGACCACTTCATCCTCTCCGGCCAGCCGCACCTCGAAGAGGCCTACCACTTCGCCGAGGGCGCGGCCGCCGAACTGCGCGGCCTCGGCCTGGTCACCGCGCCGGACGACGCCGGCACCGCTCGCCGCTGACACCGAACGCCGCTGACACCGCGTCGCCCGTCCGCTCCGCACACCGACGAAAGCACCCGTATGAGTATCGAGATCAGGACGCTCACCGCGCCCGACGAGGTCAATGCCGCCTTCCGCGTCTTCCTGCGGGCCATGGTGGGACTGCCGTTCGGCGACATCGACGCCGCCGCCATCACCGAGCCCGGCCGGTACCTCGGCGCCTTCGACGGCGACGACGTGGTGGCCGGCGTGGACTCCTACGCCGGCTGGCTGGTGGCCCCGGGCGGTGCCCGTCTCGCGCACGCCGCCGTCACCCACGTCGGCGTGCTGCCCACCCACCGGCGTCGCGGCATCGTCAGCGACCTCCTCACCCGGCAGCTGCGCGACGCCGCCGAACGCGGCGAGACCGTCGCCTCGCTGCGCGCCTCCGAGGCCGTCATCTACGAACGGTTCGGCTACGGCGTCGCGACCTCGCAGACCTCCGCCCGCGTCGACCTGCGCCGCTCCGCCCTGCGGGACTCGGTCCCGGCCGGCGGCACCGTGCGCCTGGTGGACGACGCCGCCGGCCCCGAACTCCTCGACCGGATCTACCGGCGGGCCGCGTGGACGGGTGCCGTCCACCGCCCCGACGGCTGGTGGCGGCTGAACGAGCTGCGCCAGGCCAGGAGCACCGTGCCGCGCTACGTGGTCGTCCACCGCGACGAGGACGGCACGGACACCGGCTACGCGATCTACCGGCCCGAGGACACCGAATCCTGGTTCGGCGGCACCGGACGCACCGTGACCGTCACGGACTTCGTCGCACACGACGACACGGCCCGGGCGGGCCTGTGGCGTCACCTGTTCTCCCTCGACCTCGTGGACGTCGTCGCGTTCGGCTCCCTGGCCCTCGACGACCCGTTGCCCCTGGCCCCGCGGGACAGGCGGGCGGTGGCGGACGGCGGCGCCCACGACGAGACGTGGCTGCGCCTGGTCGACGTCGAGGAGGCCCTGCGACAGCGCGCCTACACCGCGGGGGAACCGGTCGTGATCCGCGTCGAGGACCCGCTGCTGCCCAAGAACAGCGGCACCTACGCGATCGGCCCCGGCGCGGTGGGCCGCACGGCGGCCGACCCGGACCTCGACCTCGACGTGTCCGCGCTGGCGGCGGTCTACCTCGGCGGCACCCGCTGGCGGCAGCTCGCCGCGACCGGCCGGGTCCGCGCCCACCGCCCCGACGCCGTCCACCGCGCCGACGCGCTGTTCGCCACCGGCGTCCAGCCGTACTCCGGAACCCTCTTCTGACCCCGGACGGGCCCGGCCCCGCCACGAGCCGGGCCACCGCGGCCAGACCTCTCTCCAGCCAAAGGGACACCGCCATGACCCGTACCAGACGTGCCGTGCTCAAGGGCGCTCTCGCCACCGCCGCCACCGGCCTCCTCGCCGCCTGCGGCTCCACCGCGACCGGCAGGACCGCGGCCGGCTCCAAGGCCCGCGACGGCGGCACACTGATCGTCGGCCAGTACCAGGAGGTCACCCAGTTCGACCCCAACCGGCAGTACTCGTGGGAGACCTGGCGCATCGACCGGAACATCTACGAGACGTTGGTCGACGAGGACCTCTCGACCTCCACGGGCATCCCCCGGATCGTCCCGAAGCTGGCGACCTCGTGGCAGGTCAGCGACGACGCCACCACCTACACCTTCACCCTGCGGCGCGGTGTGAGGTTCACCGACGGCACGGCCTTCGACGCCGAGGCGGTGCGCTTCAACGTCCGCCGCTTCACCGACGAGGACTTCGAGTACTACGACAGGACCGCGGCCGCCACCATGTCGCTGGTCTACGCGGACCTGAAGTCCTTCGAGGTGCTCGACGACCACACCGTGCGGTACACCTTCCACCACCCCTTCCTGGACTTCCTGCGCCAGATACCCAACAGCGGCAACGCAGCGTCGGGCTTCTTCAGCCCCGCCGCCCTCAAGCGGTACGGGCCGGACGGGCTCGCCGACCATCCGGTGGGCACCGGCCCGTTCACGTTCCGGGAGCGGGTCCGCGGCGACCACACGACGCTCGTGCGCAACACCCGCTACTGGGGCAGGCGGCCGCATCTGGACAAGGTGGTCTTCAAGCCGATCACCGACGACCAGAGCCGCGTGGCCGCGCTGCGCAGCGGCGCCGTCGACCTCATCAGCCGCGTCCCCGCGGACTCGGTGGTCTCGCTGTCCAAGGCCGGCCACTCGGTCCCCGAGAACAGGAACGTCCCGCAGATCATCTTCTACAAGTTCAACCTGGCCAACAAGGCACTCCAGGACAAGCGGGTCCGCCAGGCGATCATCAGGGCCGTCGACCGCGACCTGCTGGCGGAGAAGATCTACAAGGGGTACGCCGACCCCGCCACCTCCATCGTCAACCAGGGCAACGAGGCGTTCGAGGCGTCCGCCGTCGACTACACCCACGACCCCCAGGCGGCCAAGAAGCTGCTGGAGGAGGCCGGTTACGGCGACGGCAGCCTGAAGTTCACCATCATCAGCGACACCACCGGGCAGCCCACCGCCGAGTTCATCCAGCAGCAGCTGAAGGCCGTGGGGATCGACGCGTCGGTGGAGTCCTTCGAGTGGATCACCTACGGAACCCGGGCGGCCAACCTCAAGGCCACCGACGGCCTGGTCCTCGGGGAATGGGGCTACGTCGCCGCGAACTGGGTCCAGATCGCGCACAACCAGTACGTGGGCGCGCAGAACGGCGACCGGTACTCCGACACCTCCAAGGCCACCCTCAAGGCCATCGAGACCGCCGCCCGCAACGCCGACCCCGAGCGTTCGACCGAGCTGTGGCAGGCGGCCGCGCAGCACTGGGCGCAGGACGCGACGATCTTCCCGCTGCTGTCCTTCAACCGGTACTACGCCGTCGCGCCCACCGTCGGCGGCTTCGTCTGGCCCCGGCAGAACCACTACGACCTGTCCCGGGTCTGGGTCGCCGGATGACGACGACACGCCTGGTCCTCAGGCGGCTGGCCGCCGCCGTCCCGCTGCTCCTCGTGATCAGCCTGCTGGTGTTCTTCATCTCCCAGGCGGGCCCCGCCGACCCCGTGCGCGACGCCCTCAGCCAGAAGATGACTCCGGCGCAGATCGAGCAGATCCGCAGCGCCTACGGGCTGGACCGGCCCGCCTGGCAGCAGTACCTCAGCTGGCTGAAGAGCCTGTTCACCGACGGCGGCGGCATCTCCCTGAGCCTGCGCACCCCGGTCTCCGGGATCGTGTTCCCCGCGCTGCGCAACACGCTGCTGCTGGGCGCTGCGGCCAGCGTGCTGACCGTCGTGGTGGGCGTCGCGATCGGGTTCGTCTCCGGGATCCGGCACGGCCGGCTGACGGACCGCGTGACGATGCTGCTGGTCCAGGTCGGCAGCAACCTGCCGGTCTACTGGTTCGGGCTCCTGGTCATCTGGGTCACCGCCGTACGCCGGCAGTGGCTGCCCGCCGGCGGCATGCACGACCTGCGCGGCGACGGCGGCCCCGGCGATCTGCTGCTGCACCTGGTCGCGCCCGCGTTCGCCGCCTCCCTGGTCTCGACCCTGATCGTGGCGCGGTTCGTCCGCGCGGCGGTCATCGAGGCCGACCAGTCGGACTACATCCGCACCTACCGCTCCCAGGGGTTCGGCCGGGGCGCGGTCCTGGGCAAGCACATCGGCCGCAACGTCCTCCCGCCGATCGTCAACACGGCCGGTCTCACGGTCGGTTCGGTGATCACCGGGGTCGTCTTCGTGGAGACCATCTTCTCCTGGCCCGGCCTGGGCAGCGTGCTCCTGAACGCCGTCGCCGGCGCGGACTACCCGGTGATCCAGACCGGCGTACTGCTGGTCGCCGTCGCCTTCGTGGCCGTCAACCTGATCACCGACATCCTCCTCGACCTTCTCAACCCCCGGCTGCGGCACGGAGGTGGCGCATGACGACGGACACGACCGCCGTTCCGGCCGCCCACGCGACGACCGGCGGACCGCCGCGCCGGCGCGGGGTGGCGGCCCGGCTGGTACGCAACGCGGAGGCGGTGACCGGCCTGGCCGTCCTCGCCGTGGTGGTGGCGCTCTCCGTGCTCGCCCCGTGGATCACCCCGTACGATCCCGACACGGGCGACGCGAACGACGTGCTCGCCGCCGTCGGCTCGCCGGGGCACCTGCTCGGCACCGACGAACAGGGCCGGGACGTCCTCAGCCGCCTGCTCTCCGGCGGCGGCACGCGCTGGCCGTCTCGGTCTCGTCGGTGGCCGTGGCCCTGGTCGTCGGCACCGCCCTCGGTCTGCTCGGCGCGTTCGCCGGGCGGCGCACGTCGGCCCTGCTGATGCGGGCCGTCGACCTGGTGTTCGCCTTCCCGGTCATCCTGGTCGCGCTGTCCCTCGCCGCCGTGCTCCAGCCGGGAGCCGGTGTCCTGATCGGCACCGTCGTCTTCGCGGCCGTCCCCTACGTGACCCGGATCGTCTTCGCCGAGGCGAAGGTGGAACGACGGAAGGACTACGTGGAGGCCGCCCGCTCGCTGGGCGCCACGCGCGCCGGGATCCTGTGGCGCGAGGTGCTGCCCAACCTGCTCTCCCCCGTGATCGTCTACGGCACCAGCCTGGTCGGCGTGAACATCGTGTTCACCGCCAGTCTGAGCGCCCTGGGCCTGGGCGTGCAGCCGCCCGACGCCGACTGGGGCCGCATGATCTCCGAGGGCGCCAAGGTGCTGGTGAACGGCAGCCCGGGCGTGGCGACGTTCCCCGCGATGGCCGTCCTGCTCGTCTCCCTCGCGTTCAACTGGCTCGGCGACGGCCTGCGCGACGTACTCGACCCGTGACCCCGCCGTCCCCGCCCCCCGAGGTGATCCGATGACAGCCGTACTGAGCGTGCAGGATCTGCACGTCGACTTCGACCTGCCCGGCGGGCCCGTCCACGCCGTGCGCGGTGTGGACCTGGAACTGGCGCCGGGCGAAGTGCTCGCGCTGGTCGGGGAGTCGGGCTCCGGCAAGAGCGTGACGGCCTCCGCCGTGCTCGGTCTGCTGCCCCGGGGTGCCCGCGTCACCCGCGGCGGCGTCCGCTTCGCCGGCACCGAGCTCACCGGTCTGCCCGAGCACCGGCTCAACGTCCACCGGGGTTCCGGCATCGGGATGATCTTCCAGAACCCGGTCACCTCCCTCGACCCGTCGTTCACCGTCGGCAGCCAGCTGCGCGACACGGCACGGCTGCATCTGCGTGTCGGCCGGGACGAGGCCCGCGGCGTCGCGCGTGACTGGCTCGAACGGGTCCACATCCGCGATCCCGAACGGGTCCTCGGCGCCTACCCGCACGAGCTGAGCGGTGGCATGCGGCAGCGGGTGATGATCGCGCTCGCCGGTCTGTCCGGTCCGGCCGTGCTGATCGCGGACGAGCCGACCACCGCCTTGGACGCCACCGTCCGGAAGCAGATCCTGGATCTGCTGCTGGAGCTGTCGGAGCGGAGCCGGACCGCCGTGCTCCTGATCACGCACGACTTCGGCGTGGTCTCCCACACGAGCTCACGTGTCGCGGTGATGCGCGACGGCACCGTCGTCGAGACCGGGGCGACCGCCGAGGTGCTGAGCGCGCCTCAGCACCCGTACACCCGGGCCCTGATCGACTCCGTGCCGCGTCCGGGCCGCCGCCGAGCGCTCGACGGCGGCCCCCGCCGCCTACGGCCCGCTCCCGCTGCGGCTGCGGCTCCGGCTCCGGTCGCGCGGGACACCGCGCGGCCGCGCCCCTCCTCCGGCGACTCCCCGTCGGCGGCGGAACACGCCGATCCGGGCATCCCCTTGCTCCAACTCGATCGCATTTCCAAGGAGTTCGCCGTCGGCGGCGCGGGAACGGGCCGGCACCGCACGGCGGTCCGCGCCGTCCACGACGTGTCGCTCACCCTGCGGCGCGGTGAGGTCTTCGGCCTCATCGGGGAGTCCGGCTCCGGCAAGTCCACCCTCGCCCGCCTCGCCGGCGGTCTGCTCTCCCCCTCCTCCGGAACCGTCACCTTCGACGGTCTGGACCTGGCCGAGGCGGACCGTCACGCCCTGCGGAGCCTGCGCCGCCGCTTCCAGTACGTGTTCCAGGACGCCGTCACCGCCCTCAACCCCCGGGTCAGGGCCGGCGACCAGATCGCGCGCCCCCTGCTCCGCCTGGGCCGCGCCGCGGACCGTGCCGACGCCCGCGCCCGCACCGCCCGCGCCCTGGGTCTGGTTGGTCTCCGCCCCGAGCACGCGGACCGCTACCCCCGGGAGTTCTCAGGCGGTCAGCGCCAGCGCCTGCAGATCGCCCGCGCGCTCGCCCTCGAACCCGAGCTGCTGATCCTCGACGAACCCACCTCCGCCCTCGACGTCTCCACCCAGGCGACCACGCTCGACCTCCTGCTGGACCTGCGCGACGAGCTCGACCTCACCTACCTGTTCATCGGGCACGACCTCGCCGTCATCGAGTTCGTGTGCGACCGCATCGGGGTCATGCGGCAAGGCGCCCTGCTGGAGACGTTCCCCGCCGCCGACCTGTCCGCCGGCGACCGCCACCCGGCGACCCGCGCGCTCATCGGGTCGATCCTCCCGATCGGCCCGCACCGCGCACCGCACGGCGACGACCATGCCCTGCCGGCCGCCACATGACCCCACCGCCCCCGAGGCGGCACGGCCCGCCCCGCGCACCACCGCCGCACCCCGGCCCTCGTCCCCGACTCCGATATCAGCCCAACCCCGTCCCCGAACACCCCGCACCGCCCCGCACGAAAGGTCCCGCCATGAGCACCACCGCACCCGACACCAAGCGCACCGCGCTCACGTACCTGCGCCGTCCCACGGCGTCCGACGCCGACCTGACGGCACGTTTCCAGCCCGTCTTCGACCGGATCGCCGTCGGCGGCACGGACCGGGAGCGCGACCGTGTCTTCCCCCACGAGCAGGTACGGTGGCTCAAGGACGCCGGTCTGGGCACCGTACGCGTTCCCGTCGAACTCGGCGGTTCGGGCGCGTCCTTGCAGCAGACGTTCGCCCTGCTCGCCGCTCTCGCCACCGCCGACGCCAATGTCGCCCACATCTGGCGCAACCACCTCGCCTTCGTGGAGGACCGGCTGAACGCCGCGCCCTCCCCCGGCAACGACCGCTGGATACAGCGCTTCCTCGACGGGGACTTCGTCGGCGGCGGCTGGACCGAGGCGAACAACGGCACCTTCGCCGACCTGAAGACCACCGTCCGCCGGAGCGGCGACGGATACCTCGTCAGCGGCGCCAAGTTCTACGCCACCGGAAGCCTCTACGCCGACTGGCTCGACGTCCTCGGCAAGGGGGACGGCGACTCCGTCCTGACCGCGCTCGTCCGGCGTGAGCACCCCGGGGTGCGGCTGGAGGACGACTGGGACGGCTTCGGGCAGCGCACCACGGCCAGCGGCAGCGCCCTCTACACCGATGTGCCGGCCGAGCCCGGCGATGTCTTCCCCGCGGCCGAACGCTTCGTGTACCAGGGGCACTTCTACCAGACCGCGATGCTGGCGGTGCTGGCCGGCATCACCCGCGCCGTGCTGCGCGACGGCGTCGAGGCGCTCAAGGCCCGCGGCCGCAACTACCCGCAGGCGCTGAACCCGGTTCCCGCCTCCGACGCGCAGCTCCTCCAGGTCGTCGGGCAGGTGTCGGCGGACGCCTTCGCGGCCGACGCGGCACTGCACGCGGCGACCCGCACCCTGGACGCCATCGCCGAGGCGCAGGCGTCCGGTGCGCGGGAGCTGCGCGAGCAGCGGGTGCTGGAGGGAGAGGTCGCCGTGACGCAGGCGCAGCTGACCATCATCGACGCGGCGCTGCGGGCCACCACGACGGTCTTCGACGCCCTGGGTGCCTCCGGGGTCTCGCGGTCCCGTCTGCTGGACCGGCACTGGCGCAACGCGCGCACCCTCGCCTCCCACAACCCCCGTGTGTACAAGGCGCGCATCCTGGGCGACTGGCTCGTCAACGGCACGGACCCGGTCCCGGACCTCTCCGCCATCGGCCGCGGCGGCCAGGGCGACTGACGCATCCGACGGCTCGACCCGACGGCTCAAGGAGAACCACCGTGTCAGCGCAACCGCTCCGCATCGGCTTCGCCCTCAACTTCCGTACCTCGTCCCGGGACATCGAGGAGGTCGCGCGCGTCTACGAGGGCGTGATCGACACCATCGTGCACGCCGAACGGCTCGGTCTGGACAGTGTGTGGGTGGGACAGCATCACTTCGACAACACCGACGGTCCCTTCGCCTCTCCCCTGCCGTTCCTGGTGGCCGCCGCCGGCCGGACCTCGCGGATCGTCCTGGGCACCGGCATCACCACGCTGCCCTTCGAGGATCCGCTGCGGCTCGCCGAGGACGCGGCCGTGGTGGACGCCCTCACCGGCGGACGGCTGCACCTCGGGCTCGGTACCGGCGGCGCCAACCTGGACGGGTTCGCGGCGTTCGGGCTGGCGGCCGCGGACCGGCACGCGCTCTACGCCGAGAAGATCTCCCGGCTGCACGCGGCCCTCGACGGCCGTCCGCTGACGGACGGCGAGGATCCGCCGCGGCTGTACCCGCCGGGCGGCCGGGTACGCAGGCGGCTGTGGCAGGCGGCCACCGACATCGGCTCGGCCGTCGCCGCGGGCGACGCGGGCGACGGCCTGCAGCAGGGTGCCTTCTTCGATCCGGCCGGGACCGGGCAGGCGCCCAAGGTACGGGCCCATCTGGAGGCGTACGAGGCCGCCCGCCCCGGAGTGCCCCCGCGGGTGGCGGTGTTCCGGTTCGTCTACCCGGGACGTGACAAGGAGAGCGTCCTGCGGGAGGTGGAGCCGGTGCTCGGTCCCCGGCTGGGCGCCCTCGCCGAACGCGCCGCGCTCAGCGGCAACACCGCACTGCGCGGGCTGGGCGTACGGGAGTACCTGGACGCGGTGCCGTTCTACGGCTCCGCCGCCGACATCGCCGAGAGCGCCGCCGCCGATCCGGCGATCGCCGCCGGGGCCACCGACTTCGTGGCGAACTTCTCGTACCGCGACGAGTTCGACGCCGAGCACGCCAAGGCGCGTCTCGACACCCTCGCCACCGAGATCGGCCCGGCGCTCGGCTGGCGGCCGGCCGGAGCACCCCGGTGAGTGCGGGGCCGCTCCGGCCGACGGCGCCCCGGTCAGGCGATCCGGGCCGCGGCGGGGGTGGCGGAGGACGCCGCGAAGTGCTCGCGCAGGGTGCGGGTCTCGTACTCGTGCCGGTACAGGCCCCGGCGGCGCAGGATCGGGACCACCTCGTCGACGATCACTTCGAGGCCGTCCTCCAGCCGGTCCGGCTGGAGGTTGAAGCCGTCGATCGCTCCGGCGCGGAACCAGTCCTCGATCCGGTCGGCCAGCTGCTCGGGCGTGCCGACGAATCCGGAGTGCCCGGACCCGGTGTAGCGGGTCTGCCGCAGGTACTCGCGGACCGTCGGGTTCGTGCGCCTGATCTGCCGCACGATCGACTCACGGAAGCCGATGCTGCCGGTGAACGTCCGGCTGTCCACCGGCGCCGACAGGACCTCGTCGGGGAACGGCTCGTCCAGCGGCAGGGTCGAGGCGTCGAATCCGATGGCCTGGGACAGCCACTGCGTGGAGTAGGCGGCCGGGCCGGCGTCGTGCAGTTCGTCGCTGCGCCGCCGGGCCTCCTCCTCCGTGCTGCCGAGGCTCAGCAGCAGTCCCGGCAGGATCTTCACGTCGTCGGGGCGGCGGCCCGCGTCCACCGCGTGCTGCTTGACCTGCCGGTAGTGGTCGATCGCGCCCTGCTTGGTCAGCTCGGCCGAGAAGACGCCCTCGGCGAACCGCCCGGCCAGCTGCCTGCCCTTGGGCGAACCGCCGGCCTGGAGCACCACCGGGTGCCCCTGCGGCGACGGCGGCACCCGCAGCCGCCCCACGAGGTCGAAGAACGGGCCGTGATGGGCGACCGCGGGTCCGTCGCCCGCCGACCGCCACAGATCCAGGACCAGGCCGACGAACTCCTCGGCGCGGTCGTAGCGGTCGTCGCGGCCCGGTACGTCGGGCAGGCCGAAGTTGCGGGCCGCGGCGGCTCCCCGGGTCGTCACGAAGTTCCACCCCGCGCGGCCCTCGGACAGCAGGTCGAGGGAGAGCAGCCGCTCGGCCAGTTCGAACGGGTCGTTGAACGTCGTGGACGCGGTGGCGACCAGGCCGACGCGCTCGGTGGCCGCCGCGACGTGCGCCCAGGCCACGGTGGGTTCGAGGCGGCCCGCGTTCGCGTCGTGGGAGGGATCTCCCAGGGCCGGTCCGTCGGCGAGGAACAGCGCGTCGAGCGTCCCGCGCTCGGCCAGCCGGCCTATCCGGCTCCAGTAGTCGGGGCTCACGAAGGCGTCGTCGGCCAGGCGCGGCGACTGCCACGCGGCCGGGAGGTAGCCGAGGACCAGCACGTTGACACCGAGCAGAACATGGCCGGTTCGCTGAGAAGACATGGGGATTCCTTTCGACACCGGCCACTAAACCATCTCAAAACCTCGTAAACCATGCTACTTTATGGAGATTTCATGACATTCAATGACGCCGTGCGCGTCCCTCTCGCACTCGCCCTCTCGGGCGAGCAGACCCTCGCCCTTCTCTCCGACACGGCCCTGCTGGCGGAACTCGACGCCTCAGGGCTCGTGTTCACCGTCGTCGGCGCGGAACGCGTCTCCGCCGACGCGGGCGCCGACGGGCCCACCGTGGACACGGCCACCGCGGTCGCCGTCCTGACGGGACGCACCGCACACGCGGCCTTCCTGACGGCCGCCTCCCCCACCCGCGAACACCCCTACAACCTGGCCCGCCGCATCGCCTCCACCGGCCACCTGTCCCGGCAGCGCACGGGGATCGCCGTCGGCGGCCGGGACACCTACGTGGCCGACGGTGCCGGGCGGGCCCGCGGTGACGCCCCCGTGCTGACGGCGCCGTTCACCACAGCCGCCGTACGCGATCTCGCGCTCGCCGTGCAGAAGCTCGAACAGACCTGGCCCTACGAGGCGATCGTCGCCGACCGGGAGCAGCGGATCTTCGCCCGCGGTGACCTCATCCGGCCCGCCCACCACGACGGTCTCCTGCCGACGGCCGGGCCGTTGACACTGCCGGGCACCCCCGAGGGCTCATCCGTCCTGGCCTGGTGGACCAACGCCGAGGAGGAACTCACCACGGCCGCCGAGGTCGCCGACATCATCGTGGCGCTGCCCGGCGCTTCGTCCACGGCCGACGCCCGCGGCGCGGCCGACGCCGCTCCCCGCGGCCACTTCACGGACCCCGCGCGGCGCCCCCTGGTCTTCGGCCTCCTCGACCTGCGGTCCGACAGCACCGAGGACACGGCGCGCACCGCGATCGCCGCCCTCTCGGCCGCGGGTGCGGACGGCGTGATCCTCCGCCCCACGGCGGCCGACCCCACGAACGCGATCCGTCTCGCGACCCGGCTCACCGACGGTACCGCCGCCGCCCCCGCCACTCTCCGCCGGCGCCTCTCCCTCCCCCCGACCACCGACCTCCTGCCTCCCGGCCCCGGCCTCTTCCCCGTCCCCGACGCCATTGCGCCCGTGACACCGACGCAACCACCGGTCCCGGCGAACTCGGGCAGTGTGTCCGGCTGATCCGGCGGACACCGCGCCGGGCGCTCGGTGTTCTCCGCCACCAGTGGAGACAGAGCGCGGCGGTGAGTCCTGCGACGACCAGAGCGGCGCCGGTGAGGGCGACGCCGGTGAATCCGGCGAGGTGAAGGACGAGTCCGCCCGCGGCCGACCCGCCCGCGATCCCCGTGTTGAACACGGAGATGTCGGCCGCCGCGGCGATGTCGGTGGCGGGGCGGGCCTGGAGGGACACGCTGACCTGGGCGGCGGTGCTGAAGGCACTGAAGGCTGCCGTCCAGATCGAGGCGACGAGCCAGGTCAGGATCGCGCTGTTCATGACCAGCGGGACGAGGCCCAGGCTGGTGGCCAGCAGAGCCGCGGTCGCCGACAGGGTCTGCCGGGCATGCCGGTCGGCGACTGCGCCACCGAGGACGGTGCCGACGGTGCCGAAAACACCCGTGGTCAGGAGAACCGCGCCGACCGCGGTGGCGCCGAGGCCGGTCTGCTGGGTCAGGAGCGCGACGAGGTAGGTGGATGCCGTGCAGTGGCCCGCCGTGACAGTGGCGTTCACGGCGAACGTGACCAGCACACGCGCCCTGGCCAACGCCTTGAGCTGGGTCCGCAGGCCGGGCGAGGGGTCCGGCACGGGTTCCGGCACCATGCGGACCGCTGCCGACAGGACCCCCACGGTCAGGGCGGCCAGCGCGCCGTAGACGGTCCGCCAGCCGAACACGCCGCCCAGCAGGGTACTGGCGGGAACCCCGACGACGGCGGAAACGGTGATCCCTCCGAAGACGACGGCGACGGCTCGTCCTCGTCGCTCAGGGCCGGTCAGCGTGATGGGCCAGGGACAGGGCCGTCACCGCGTACATCGCCGCGGCGGTGCCGGTGAGCGCCCTGGCCGCCAGGACACCGGGAAGCGGGTGACCAGGGCGGTGAGGCCGTTCCCGACAGCAAGCGCGACCAAGGACCCCACCAGGACCCGCCGACGGGACAGCCGACTCGTCACCGTGGTGAGCACGGGGCCGAGCAGCGCGACGGCCACGGCGTACACCGAGACGAGGGTGCCTGCGGCGCCCGTGGAGACCTCGAAGTCGGCGCTGATGGCGGGCAGCAGACCGGCGACCGCGAGTTCGCTCGTGCCCAGGACGAACGCGCCCGACGCCAGGACAACCAGAGCCGGCACCCCGACCGTACGGGAACCCGTCGCCATGGCATCTCCTTGAGGAGAGACAGCAGTCACCCGCGCAACGGCTGGGAAGTCCCGGCGCCTGCTGCTGCCGCAGATTGAGCCGCCGTCAGCAGGGGTCCACGACGGAACAACGGTGTCGCCCGACAGCATTCAGAGAGCCGCTCGGGTGCACCACGCCGTACGGTGTCCAGCTCTCCCGGAGCGTCCGGTCCTGCCGCTGACGGCCCCGGACTCATACGGCAAGGCTGTACGCGAGGCGGAGCAGATCCACCAGATGCAGCACCCGTCCGCCGAAGCCCGGAAGGGGAACGTGGAGCGGCTGGGTCCAGCGGACGGGAATGGCGTCGAGTCCGTAGTAGGCCCCCGCGAGCCCTCCGGTCACCGCGGCGACGGTGTCCGTGTCACCGCCGAGGTCGATCGCCGCGCGTATCGCGTCCTCGAAGCTCGCGGTGGTGCGCAAGGCCCAGACGGCCGAGCCCAGGCAGGGCCAGACGGCGCCGTTGAACTCGGTCGCCCGGTCGGGATGCCAGCCGGGCGCGAGAACGGTGGCGAAGCGGTCTCGCTGTTCGGGGTGGACCCGGGCCAGGATCTCCGGGAGCGCGGCGAGGGGGTCGGTGTTCCCAAGGGTGACGCGGACGAGTTCGTGGAAGATCGCGGTGCCTTCCCAGGCGGCCCGGTCGCCATGGGTGAGTGCGGCGATACGGCGAGCCGCGTCCATGGTGGCTTCCCGGCCCGCGGAGGCGAAGAAGACCGCCGAGGTCGACGCCCGCATCAGGGAGCCGTTTCCCGCTGCTCGCCGGTTGACCCGGAAATGGGCCCCGGCGGCCAGGTTCCAGGGCATGCCGTTGGTCAGGACGTCCTCGGTCTGGAGGCCGATGTCCTTCGGCTCCGAGGCCGCCCACCGCTGGAAGCGGCCGAACATGTCCGGCAGATCCAGCCCGTCCCGCTCCAGCAGCGACTCCGCGACCAGGACGGCCATCTGCGTGTCGTCGGTGGCCTCACCTGGGTCCCAGCCGCCGCCCCCGCACATCTCACCACCGCCACCAGGCGAGGGAAACCTCGCGGAGAACACCCCCCCGGACCCGAACTCGAAAGGCCCGCCCAGAGCGTCGCCCACGGCCGACCCCACGACCACACCGGCAACCCGCTCAGCCCGCCTCACCCGCGCAGGCTATCCGGATTTCCGCGGGCTCACGGCCCTCGGCTCAAGGACGGTCGCACGGCACAGCAGCTGACGCCGCCCGGGTCAGTAGCCGACCGTGAAGCGGTGGCCGAGGTGTTGCGGGTTCTCGATCTCGTCGACGAGGGCGAGGGCGTAGTCCTCGTAGGAGAGGCGGGCCTGTCCGTCCTCGCCGACGACCGGGTGGTCGAGGCCTGTGCGGTAGTGGCCGGTGCGCTCGCCGGGGGCGAAGTGGACCGGGGGCGGGGAGAGGTACGTCCAGGTCACGTCGTCGCCGAGCGCGCGGTAGGCGTCGAGGGCCCGGATCTGGCCGACGGCGTAGGGCCTGAACTGCGCGGGGAAGTCGGGGGCGTCGAAGAAGCGCACGCCGTCGTCGTTCAGCAGGCTGGCACCGCCGCCCATGTGGAGGATGCGGGGGCCCTTCGGCCCGAGCGCGCGGACGGCCTCGGCGACGGTGGTCACCGCCTCGGTGTACAGGCGTGCCTCGGGACCGCCGACGGTCAGCACCAGCGCGTCGGCGTCCCCGGCCAGCGTGGCGACCGTCCCGGCGTCGGTCACGTCCCCCGCCACCGGGCGCACGCCTTCCGGGAGCGGACCGAGCCGTGCCGTGTCGCGGGCGACGGCGGTGACCTGGTGACCGCGGGCGGCCGCCTCGGCGACGACGCGGGAGCCGGCCTTCCCGGCGGCTCCGAAGACGACGATCCTGCTCATGTTCTCGCTCCTTGGGTACGGGTTCAGGCGCCTTGCGCCTGGCGTGTGCCACGACCTCGTCGGCGCAGCCGTCCGGGGCCGTGCGGCCGTGGACGGGGCGGCCTCGGTCAGGCCGCCCGTGCCCTTCCACTCTCGCCCCGGGCGCAGGAGAAGGGCGAGATACGCTGAAGACCGTCGATGGTCAGAAACGGACAGTACGGGGGTCATCGTGCCCATGCGACATGTCTCCGGCAGCACGCGGGCGGGCGACACTGCGATCCCCGGGTTCGGCTTCAACCCGCCGACCTCACCTGTCCCCGGCACCCCTCTCCCCAGCGCCCCCGTCCCCGGGTTCGAGATCACCGACATCGTCACCCTGCACACCCGCATGACCGACGGCGGCCTGGAGCGCGTCCACCGTGTCGGCTTCCACACCATCACCCTGATCACCGAAGGCAGCGGGGAGCACACCGTCGACTTCGTCACCCATCCCTGCCGCCCCGGCACCCTGCTGTGGATCCGCCCCGGCCAGGTCCAGCGCTTCGGCCGCCCCGGCGCGATCAACGGCACACACCTGCTGTTCACCCCCGCCTTCCCCGCTCACCTCGGCAGCGGCACGCACCTTCTCGACGAGTGGTACGGCCCTGTCTGCCGGCAGCTCGGCACCACCCCCGACCACGCCACCGTCGCCACGCTGCTGAGCCTGCTGCGCACCGAGTCCACCCGGCGCCCCGGCCCCGTCTCCCCCGACATCCTCCGACTCGAACTCAGCACGCTCCTGCTGCACATCGACCGGCTCCCGGGGCACGACGCGCGGGCCGAGCCGCGGGCCGGCGGCGGGATCTACGCCCGTTTCCGCACCGAACTGGAACGCTCCTACGCCACCAGCCGACGCGCCGAGGACTACGCGAGCCGCCTCGGGTACACCGTCAAGACCCTCACCCGCGCCTGCCTGGCCGCCACGGGACAGAGCGTCAAGCAGGTCATCGACGCCCGCGTCGCCCTGGAGGCCCAGCGGCTGCTCGCCCACACGGACCGGCCCGTCGCCCTCGTCGCACGCCGCCTCGGCTTCTCGCAACCCACCAACTTCGGCAAGTTCTTCACCCGCCACACCGGCACCACGCCCGGCGACTTCCGCCGTCTGCAGCGGGCTTCGCCGCCGTGAGCGGCGCCGCACGGGGCCGGTCGGTAAATAGGTGGCGTGGCCTGACGGGCGTCGCGAGACTGCCCCGGTGACTTCTGCCGCGCTCTCTCCCCTGCTGCGCCCTCGTGCTCTGGAGCCCGGGGACCTCGTCGTCGTCGCGGCGCTGTCCGGGCCGCTCGATGCCCGATACGCGCCCGATCTCGAACGGGCGGTGGCCGAGATCCGGCGGCTGGGGTTCCGGGTGCGTCTCGCGCCGCTCCTCGAGGCCGGGCGGCACCGCTGGTGGAGCGCGGCGCGGCCGGACGAGATCGCCGAGGAGTTCAACGGTCTGCTGCGCGATCCCGAGGTGCGTGCGATCGTCGCGCACGACGGCGGCCAGACGGTGTTCGGATACCTCGACCTGATCGACTTCGACGCGGTCAGGGCCGATCCCAAGCCGCTCCTCGGCTACAGCGACATCTCGCTGCTGCACCTGGTGCTCCACGCCCGCACGGGCCTGGTCGGGTTCCACGCCGACCTGGCCACACCCGGTCTCGGCGGGCACTGGCAGAGGGCGTCAGCGGCGCGCCGGGAGGAGCTGCGCTCGCTGTACTCGGCGCTGCTGACCGGCACGGAGCCGATCGGCGCGCTGCCCACCGGTCCGTCGTGGGAGTGCTGGCGGGCCGGGCGGGCCGAGGGTCCGCTGATCGGCGGGGTCGTCAACCGCATCGTGCTGGTGCAGGCGACGCCGTTCGCGCTGCCGCCCGAACGGTTCGACGGCGCGGTGCTGTTCTGGGAGGAACTCGGCGGGCAGGCGTCGTACGTGTGGAGCTATCTGCACATCCTGCGGCACAGCGGGATCCTCGACCGGATCTCCGGCATGGTCGTGGGTGTTCCGCAGGCGGTCGACGGGCTCGGCTCGCCGTCCCTGGCCGAGATCGTCCTCGACGTCCTCGGTGACCGTGACATCCCGGTCCTGGGCAACGTCGAGATCGGGCACGCGGGCCCGAATCTGCCGATGCCGGTCGGTGTCCGTGCCGCCCTCGACGCGACGGAGCGGACGCTGTCGCTGCTCGAACCGGCGGTACGGCCGAAGGCTCGCGGCTGCGTCAGAACATCCGCCGGATGACGTCGATCGTCCGGCTCAGGTGCGGCTCGACGCGGTCGGAGCGGTGGGCGACGGCGAGGGCGACCGTGGCCGCCGGGCGGACCAGCGGCCGGTAGGTGACGCCCGCGAGGGCGAGCGCGGTCACCGGCTCGGGGACGACCGCGGCACCGAGCCCGCCCGCGACGAGGGTGATGAGGGTGGAGGTCTCGCCCACCTCGTGCCGGATGCGCGGATCGACGCCGGCGTCCCGCAGCAGTCCGAGCACCACGTCGTACATCACGGAGCGCCGGTCGGCGGAGTGGACGATGAGGTCGGTGGAGCCCAGCTCCGCCACCCGGACCTGTTCGCGGCGGGCCAGCGGGTGGTCGGCGGGCAGCGCGACCACCAGCCTGTCGTGCCGCAGCGGCGTGACCGTCAGCGAGAGGTCGGCGACGGGCGGCCGGAGCAGCGCGAGGTCGATCTCGCTGGTCCTCAGTGCCTCGACCTGGTCGGGGGCGAGCATCTCGCCGCGGAAGGCGAAGTCCACACCGGGCAGTTCGGTCGCCAGACGGCGGGAGAGCGTCGGCAGCAGGCTGTAGGTCGCCGAGCCGACGCAGCCGATCGCGAGGTGTCCGACCGCGCCGGCCTCGACCCGGCGGGCCTCGTGGGCGGCGTCGTCGAGGTCGGAGAGGATCGCGCGTGCCCGGGCCAGGTAGGAGCGGCCCGCCTCGGTCAGGTCGACGCGGCGCGTGGTGCGGTGCAGCAGCTCGACGCCCAGCTCCGCCTCCAGCTGGCGGATCGCCTGGGAGAGCGGCGACTGGGCCATGTGCAGCCGGTCGGCCGCGCGGCCGAAGTGGCGTTCCTCGGCGACGGCGATGAAGTACGTGAGGTGGCGGAGATTCACCACTGAGACTCGCAGCAGCTCAATTGGGTCGGATATTCGTCCTTCACCGTATCAAGTCGCGCGCTTAGCGTGGACTGCATGACAGCTTTCGTCTATGCCGCCGCCCGCACGCCCTTCGGGCGTTTCAACGGCGCCCTCTCGGACGTCCGTCCCGACGACCTCGCGGCGGCCGCGATCACCGGCCTGCTCGCCAAGACCCCCGGTCTCGACCCCGCCTCGGTCGACGAGATCGTGTGGGGCAACGCCAACCAGGCGGGAGAGGACAACCGCAACGTCGGCCGGATGGCCGGTCTGCTGGCCGGGCTCCCGGTCTCCGTGCCCGCCACCACCGTCAACCGGCTGTGCGGCTCGTCGCTCGACGCCGCTATCATCGGCTCGCGGACCATCGACGTGGGCGACGCCGACGTCGTCCTGGTCGGCGGTGTGGAGTCGATGACCCGGGCGCCCTGGGTGCTGCCCAAGCCCGACCGCGCGTTCCCCGCCGGCAACGTCACCGCCGTCTCGACCACGCTGGGCTGGCGGCTGGTGAATCCCCGGATGCCTGCGGAGTGGACGGTCTCGCTGGGCGAGTGCAACGAGCAGCTGCGGGACCGGTTCGGCATCTCGCGCGAGCGCCAGGACGAGTTCGCCGCCCGTTCGCACCGGCTGGCCGCCGAGGCCTGGGACGAGGGGTTCTACGACGATCTGGTCGTCCCCGTCGAGGGCGCCGACCTCGTCCGCGACGAGGGCATCCGGCCGGGCTCCACGACGGAGAAGCTGGCCGCGCTGAAGCCGTCGTTCCGCAAGGACGGCACGATCACCGCGGGCAACGCGTCACCGCTCAACGACGGCGCGTCCGCCGTGCTCCTCGGCTCCGAGGCGGCGGCGGACGTCATCGGGCTGGCCCCGCTGGCGAGGATCGCCGGCCGCGGTGCCTCCGCGCTGGAGCCCCAGGCGTTCGGGTTCGCCCCGGTCGAGGCCGCCGAGCGCGCGCTCGCACGGGCCGGCGTCAAGTGGGACCAGGTCGGCGCCGTGGAGCTGAACGAGGCGTTCGCGGTGCAGTCCCTGGCCTGCGTGGACGCCTGGGGGACCGACCCCGGGATCGTCAACGTCAAGGGCGGCGCCATCGCGATCGGGCACCCGCTGGGCGCCTCCGGCGGCCGTATCCTCGGCACGCTCGCGAAGGTGCTGTCCGAGCGCGGGGAGCGGTACGGCGTGGCGGCGATCTGCATCGGTGTCGGGCAGGCGCTGGCCGTGGTGCTGGAGAACGTCGGGACCTCGGCGGTGGGCCGATGAGCCGGGCCGAGATACTCGAGAGCGTCGACGAGGCGGTGGCCGGCGTCGAGGACGGCAGCACCGTCCTGGTGGGTGGCTTCGGGCTGGCCGGTATGCCCTTCGACCTCGTCGACGGGCTGATCCGGCAGGGCGCGAAGGACCTCACGATCGTCAGCAACAACGCCGGCAACGGCGAGGTCGGCCTGGCGGCGCTGCTCAAGGCGGGGCGGGTGCGGAAGGTGATCTGCTCCTTCCCCCGGCAGGCCGACTCCTACGTCTTCGACGAGCTCTACCGCGCCGGCAGGATCGAGCTGGAGGTCGTCCCGCAGGGCAACCTCGCGGAGCGGCTGCGCGCGGCCGGTGCCGGCATCGGCGCGTTCTACTGCCCGACGGCGGTGGGCACGCCCCTGGCCGAGGGCAAGGAGCTGCGCACCATCGACGGGCGCGACCACGTGCTGGAGTACCCGATCAAGGGAGACGTCGCCCTCGTCGGCGCCCACCGCGCCGACCGGATGGGCAACCTGGTCTACCGCAAGACCGCCCGCAACTTCGGTCCGGTCATGGCCACCGCCGCCACCCTGACGGTCGTCCAGGTCGCGGAGGTCGTGCCGGTCGGCGCGCTCGACCCCGAAGCCGTCGTGACGCCGGGCATCTACGTGGACCGGGTCGTCACGGTCCAGCCGCGCCAGTACCTGTCCCAAGGAGCCCGCTGATGGCACTCACCCCCGACGAGCTCGCCGCGGCGGTCGCCCGCGACATCCCCGCCGGTGCCTTCGTCAACCTGGGCATCGGTCACCCGACCAAGGTCGCCGACCACCTGCCGGCCGACTCCGGCATCGTCCTGCACACCGAGAACGGCATGCTCCACATGGGCCGGGCGGCCGTGGGCGACGAGATCGACCCGGACCTGACCAACGCGGGCAAGGTGCCGGTGACCGAGCTGCCGGGCGCGTCGTACTTCCACCACGCCGACTCCTTCGCGATGATGCGCGGCGGCCACCTCGACGTCTGTGTGCTCGGTGCCTACCAGGTCGGCTTCAACGGAGACCTGGCCAACTGGCACACCGGGCGTCCCGACGCCATCCCGGCGGTCGGCGGCGCCATGGACCTGGCCATCGGCGCCAAGGACGTCTACGTGATGATGACGCTGTTCGCCAAGGACGGCTCCCCCAAACTGGTGCCGTCCTGCACCTACCCGCTCACCGGGCGGGCCTGTGTGAGCCGGGTCTACACCGATCACGCGGTCTTCGACCTCACCTCGGGCGAGGTGAAGATCCTGGAGACCTACGGCACCACGCCCGAGGACCTGTCCGCCCGGCTCGGGCTGGACCGGGTGGCCTGACACCCCCGGACGCGGCCGGGGGCACCGCGCGGCGCCGTCGTCACCCGCCGGCGGCGGCGCCGGCGGGCGGCTCGCCCGCCCAGGCCGCGTGCAGCAGCGCCTCGATGCCCTCCCGGGTCAGCGGGCGCGGGTTCGCGTACGGGCTCGCGAGGGCCAGCTCGGCGATGCGCGGGACGTCCGACTCGGCCATCCCGAGGTCGGCGAGCGAGCGGGGCGCGCCGAGCCGGCCGGCCAGGTCCCAGAGGCCGCGTGCCGGGTCCGGGGTTCCGCCCAGGGCGCGCGAGAGAGCCGCGACCGCGCCGGGGGCGGCCGGAGCGTTGTAGGCGAGGGCGTGCGGGAGGACCACGGTGTGCACCGGGGAGTGGGGAAGGTCCAGGGTGCCTCCCAGCACGTGGCAGAGCTTGTGGTGCAGCGACATGGTGGTGGCGCCGAGCACCGCGCCGCACAGCCAGGAGCCGTACAGGGCCTCGGTGCGGGCGTCGAGATCGCTGCCGCGGACGGCCAGCCGGGGCAGCGCCGCGCCCAGCGCTCTGACGCCCTCCTCGGCCATGAGCGAGACGACCGGCGTGGCGTCCGGGGCGTAGAGCCCTTCCACGGCGTGCGCGAGGGCGTTCATGCCGCTGGTCACCGTCATGCCGGTGGGCAGGGAGAGGGTGAGCTCGGGGTCGTACAGGACGCTCGCGGGCAGTACGCGCGGGTCGCGGCCGGTCCGCTTGGCGCCCTTCTCGGTCAGGCCCCAGACGGGGGTCATCTCCGATCCCGCGTAGGTGGTGGGGACGGCGATGACCGGCAGGCCGTGCTCCAGGGCCACGGCCTTGCCCAGGCCGACGGCCGATCCCCCGCCCACCACGACGCAGCCGTCCGCGCCCAGTTCGGCGGCCCTGGCCCGGGCGCGGTGCGCGACCTCGACGGGCACGTGCATCCGGGCCTCCGGGAGCACGTCGGCGGCGCTCTCGCCGAGGACGTCCGCCACGAGCTTTCCCGTGGCTTCCTGCTCCGGGGAGCAGAGCACGACGACACGGGTGAGTCCGAGGGCGGAGACCTCCTCGGGGAGACGGCCGAGGACGCCGGCGCCGAAGGTCACGCGCATCGGGAGCGCCTGGTAGGTGAAGGAACCGATCATGTCGGCGGGATCCCAATCTGTGCGTGCGTGCTCGGCGGGGCGTCTCGCCGCGCCGTCATGGTGTGCCGGCCCCGGTCCGGACCGCCGGCCCGGTGGAGTGCGGGGCCCGGTCGTCGCGCAGCAGGGCGACATCGAAGTGGACCGTGCGGAACGGGTTGGCGACACCGGCCTCGCCGGCGCGCTCCGGGTCGTCGACGAGGGGGAAGCCGCGGACGAGGCTGTCCTTGACGCCGAAGACCGCGTCGGAGTCCAGGTAGGGGCTCTCGTCGACGAAGAGGTGCGTGGTGACCGGGAGATGGCCGTCGGCGGCGACGATGAAGTGCACGTGTGCCGGCCGGTTGGGGTGCCGTGCGGTCGCCGTGAGCAGTTCACCGACCGGGCCGTCGACGGGGATCGGGTAGTAGCGGGGCAGGACCGACCGGAACCAGAAGCGTCCGTCCTCGTCGGTGGTGAACAGGCCGCGCAGGTTCAGCTCGGGCTGGAGGCCGGGCTGCTGCACGTCGTAGAAGCCGTCGGCGTTGGCCTGCCAGACGTCGACCAGGGCGCCGGCCAGCGGCCGGCCGCCGGGTCCCGTCACCCGGCCGGTGACCAGGCAGGGTTCTCCCTTGCCGTCCAGGGCGATGTCCGCGCCGAGTTCGCGGGGCGGGGACTCCACCATGTGGAACGGGCCGAGGACCGTCGACTCGGTCGAGGCGCCCCCCGTCCGGTGGTTGACCGTCTCCACCAGCATGGAGACGCCCAGGACGTCGGAGAGCAGGACGAACTCCTGCCGCACGTCGTCGCACTTCTGCCCGGTGCGGGTGAGGAAGTCGATGCCCGCCTCCCACTCCTCCGTGGTGAGGTCCACCTCCTTCACGAAGGCGTGCAGGTGCCGCACCAGCGAGGTCAGCACCTTCTGCAGGCGCGGGTCCGGGGTGTCGGCGAAGCTCTCGGCCACCACGTGCTCCGAGCGCTCTTCGCTGAACCGTTCCATCGTGTCTCCTTCGTACTGACCGGTGACCGGCGCCTTCGCGCGCCGTCTCCCGCACCGCCTGGTCGGGCGGTTCCGCGGTGTGGCGCTCGCCGCGAGCGCCACACCGTCCGGACTACTTCCACAGGGCCCGGTACTTGGCCTGGTAGCCGTCTCCGCCGAACCAGTTGCTGTCGTCCCAGCCGGCCTGGCTGATGTCGAGCGACTTCACGTTATCGGCGTTGAAGACACGCACCGGCGAGAGGTACTTCGTGGCGTCGACCTTCTGGCCGGTCATGAGGCGCATCAGTACGTCGGCCTCGTTCCAGGAGGTGCGCACGACGTCCCAGCCGACCGTCGTGAACAGGCTCTTCTTCGCCGCCAGGTTCTGGAGGTCGCTGAGGGTCGTGGCGGCGGTGGACGCGGGAACGGTGCCGTTGCCGGCATCCGTCGCGCCCTGGGAGGTGGCGTCGGCGATGTTCGAGAACTCGGGCATCAGGTAGTCGACGCCGGGGTGGGCGAGGATCGCGGCGCTGACCTTCGACGGCAGCTGCTGCGTCTCGGCGGACTTCGTCTCGACGGTCGTGACCTGGCAGCCCGGGCAGTAGGTGGAGAACTCCTTCATGCCGGCCTCGTAACGGGACTTGGTCGAGTCGCTGTCCGTGATCTCCGTGGCGACGACCTTGGCCTTGCCCTTGGACTCGGCGATGATGGCGTCGGCCGCCAGCTCCACGGGGAGGTTGGGCTCGGGTCCGACCGTGACCACGGTGGACGGGGAGTTCGCCGGCAGCGGAAGGGTGCCCAGGACGACGGGTATCTTCGCGTTCAGCGCCTTCTGGTAGGACTGCTGCGCGATCGTCGGGGAGATCGAGTCGATGATGATCCCCGTGTAGCCCCCGTTGACGGCCTGGTCCAGACACGCGGACATCGTCGCCGGGTTGGCCTGGGCGTCACAGATGTCGACCTGGACACCGGCGGCCCGGAACGCGGACTTGAGCGCCTTCCAGCTGGTGACGAAGAAGGGCACCGAGGCCACGGCGGGGATGTACATGACCTTCTTGGTCTTCAGCGCCGCGGGGTCGCTGAGCTTCTCGGTCGGGATGTACCCCTCGGTGGCTTTGGTGTACTTCGCGATCTGCTGCTCGGCGTGGGTGACGCCCGCCGGGTCGTGACCGGAACTCTTGGCGGTGGTGTCCTGCGAGGACCCGCAGCCGGCGACGGTGAGGGCGATGGCGACGGCCGTCGCGGAGAACGCCGCGCGTCTACCGCTCCTTCTGTACATCTTTCTGATCCTTTCGTAGCTGGCCGGCGCACCGGGCGGGGCCGGCCCGACATCTCCTTCAGCCCTGCTGGGACCGGCGGAGCACGAGCGTCGAAACGGTGACGGCGAGTATCAGCGCGGCGCCGTAGAAGACGTCGCTGACCCAGCCGGTGAAGCCGAGGATCTGGAGCCCGAGGATGCCCGTCTGCAGGAAGTAGACGGCGATGACCATGCCCAGCGGGTTGAACCGGCCGGGCTGCACGATGGCCGTCCCGAGGAACACGGCCGAGAACGTCGGCAGGAGGAACGAGCCCGAGCTGGAGGGGTCGTAGCTGCCGAGGCCCACGACGAGGAGTGCGCCGCCGACGCCGGACAGCAGCCCCGACACCGCGTAGGCGCCGATGCGGACGCCGGCGACCGGGATGCCCGCGAGGCGTGCGACCTCGGGGTTGGAGCCGACGAACCGCATGTGCCGGCCGAGCGGGGTGAACGTGAGGATGTAGAACCCCGCGATCGAGGTCGCGAGCGCGTAGTAGAACACGAGCGGCAGGCCGAGCAGCGTCGTGTTCGTGACCGCCGCCGTGGCGGCGCTCATTCCGCTGATGGTGTTCGAATGCGAGATGAGCAGCGCGAGCCCGAGGAGCAGGGTGGCCATGCCGAGGGTGACGACGATGGCGTTGATCCCGAGTTTGACGACGACGAGCCCGTTGATGACGCCGACGAGGACGGAGGCCGCCACCGCGACCGCGACCGCGGCGGGCACCGGCCATCCGTGGAGGACGGCGAGGACGGGGACGATCGTCGCCGCCAGACCGAGGTTGGAGGCGATGGACAGGTCGAACTCGCCGACGACGAAGACGGCGATCAGCGCGAGTCCGAGGAAGATCAGCGCCTGTCCCTGCTGCGATCCGAAGATCGCCCGGAACATTCCCGGCTGGAGGAAGGAATCCGGCCGCAGCACCGCGTAGAAGGCGGCGAGCAGGGCCCAGAGGCCGACGACGGCGAACCGGCCGCTGATCGAGCCCAGGGTGATCAGCCGGGGCCGGGGGAAGTCCGGCGGCTGCGACGTGTCGACGCCGTCCGCGGCGCTCTCGGTGTCAATCTGCGGCATGGGCGATCTCCAAGCTGATACCGGTGTAAACCGCGTCGATGATGGTGTGCGGCTCGAGTTCCGCATCGGTCAGCTCGCGCACGATCCGGCCGTCCCGCATGACGAGCACGCGGTCGCAGACGGCGGCGAGGTCGGTGGTCTCGAGCGAGGACACCAGGACCGCGACTCCCTGCGAGGCCTGGCGGCGCAGCTCGCGCAGGATCTGCTGCCGGGCGCCGACGTCGACGGCCTGCGTCGGTTCGTGCACCACCAGGACGCGGGGCTTGTTCCCCAGCCACTTGGCCAGCAGGAGCTTCTGCTGGTTGCCGCCGCTGAAGCTGCCCAGGCGCAGGTCGGGGTCGGGGGGCGAGAGGCCCAGTGACCGGACGGCGTCGGCGAACTCGGCGAGCTGCCACTGGCGTCGCAGCCGGGTCCGGCCGCCCTTCGTGTGCAGCCGCGGGAGGGTGAGGTTCTCCAGCGCGGTCATGTCCGCGGCCAGTCCCTGGCCGAGCCGGCTGCCGGGCACCAGGCACAGGCCGGACCTCATCGCCGTGGCGGGGCTCAGCGAGCGCACCACCAGTTCGGCTCCGTCGATCCGGAGGGTCCCCTGCGATCCGCTCTTGGAGCCGGTGAGCACGTAGGGCAGGGCGTCGTAGGCGGAGTCGCTCGTTCCTATGACGCCGACGACCTCGCCGGCGAACATCCGGAACGAGGCGCCCTTGAGGCCGGAGCCGGTCAGGTCGACGGCGGTGAGCACTTCCTCGCCGCGTCCCGCGCCGCCTTCCTTGAGCTTCTCCGTGCCCTGGTACGCCGCGGCGGACCTGCCCAGGATGAGCCGGGTGAGGTCGGCCTCGTCCAGGCCCTCGGTCAGCTGGCCGACGACGGTGGCCCGCCCGTCCTCCAGCACGGTGACCCTGGAGCAGAGCGCGAGGACCTCGTCCAGTCGGTGGCTGACCATGAGCACGGAGGTTCCCGATGCCGCGATGGCCCGCACCTGGGCGTACAGCTCGTGCAGGATGTCGCGCGGAAGGGACTGCGTGGACTCGTCGAGGACGATGAGACCGGTGCCCGGTTCGATGCCCTGCAGTGCGCGGGCGATCGCGACGCTGGCCCGCTCGGCGTGGCGGAGCGTGCGGACCGTCGTGTACGGGTTGATCGAGGTCGCGCCGAGCGCGGCCAGTGCCCGTACCGCGTGCGTCGCCTCGTCGCGCCAGCTGATGCGGCGGGTGACCCGGCCGGCCGCGTAGCGGCCGACCCGGATGTTCTCGACGACGCTGGCGTCCAGGTCGAGGCCGAGTTCCTGGTGCACGAAGGCGACGCCGTGCTTCTGCAGTTCGCGGGCCGACACCGGCATGGCGACGGCGGCACCGTCGACGCGGATGTCGGCTCCCTCGTCCGGCGCGTGCACGCCGGAAAGCACTTTGATGAGGGTGGACTTGCCGGAGCCGTTCTGGCCGACGAGTCCGTGGATCTCGCCCGGCAGGACGTCCAGGGCGACGTCGTGCAGCACGCGGACACGTCCGAAGGTCTTCGACGCGTTCGTGATCGACAGCCTCGGGACCGTCGTCGCGTCCGCCGCCGTCACCATGCGGAGTGTCCTGCCTCGACCGGTACCACGGCACCGGTCATGAAGGAGGCCTGGTCGCTCGTCAGGAACAGCGCCACGTGGGCGATCTCCTCCGGGCGGGCGAGGCGCGGCATCATCTGACGGCCGGTCAGCAGCCGGATCGCCTCGTCGCGGTCCTCGAAGCTGGCGATGTGCCCGGCGGCCATGGCGGTGTCGACGCCGCCCGGACAGATCGCGTTGACCCGGATGTCGGGAGCGAGCTCGGCCGCGGCCGACCGGGTCAGCCCGATCACCGCGGACTTCGAGGCGCCGTACACGCCCACGCCCGGGAGGGCGACGAGGCCGCCGATGGAGGAGACGTTGACGATCGCCCCTCCCCCGGACTTCCGCATCTCGGGCACGACGCGCTGGATCGCGAGCAGCTGCGAGAGGCAGTTGACGTGCATGATCTTGTCGAAGTCGGCGACGGTGGTCTCCATCAGCGACTGCGGGATCAGGATGCCGACGTTGTTCACGAGCCCGTCGATGCGGCCGAACCGTTCGACCGCGGTGGTCGCGAGCTCGTCGATCGTGGCCGCGTCGGAGATGTCTCCGGACACCGCCGCCGACAGGTCGGGGGCGAGCAGCCGCGCCGTCTCGTCCAGGGCGTCCTTGTCCAGATCGGTGATGCCGACCCGGGCGCCGGCCTCGGCGAAGCGCACCGCCGTGGCGCGCCCGATGCCGCTGCCCGCCCCGGAGATCAGGACGACCTTCCCAGTCATGTTCGTCATCGTCGAGCGGAGCCTTTCTCGGGAGTCAGGGGCAGGGCGCCGAGGCCGCGGAAGCCGCTGGCGTGGAAGACCAGGGGCGCGACGTCCTCGTTCGCGCGGTGCCGTCGCACCCGCAGGACCACGAGTTCGTGGTCGCCGTAGGTCGCGACGTCGTGGATGTTGCACTCGAGCCAGGCGGCGGCGCCGGCGATGAGGACGGCGCCGTTGCGGGTGGCCGACCAGCCGGCCCCGCTGAGCCGGTCGAACCGGCCGCGCCGGGCCAGGTTGCGGCACAGCACCTCCTGGTCCGCGGCGAGGACCGACAGCCCGATCCGCGGGCTGGCCGCCAGGAGGGACCAGGTGGACGAGCCCTGCTGTACGCAGACCGAGACCAGCGGTGGCTCGACCGAGACCGTGTTGAACGAGCTCACGGCGAAGCCGACGGGGTCGCCGTCGTGCATGGCGCACATGGCCATGACCCCGGTCGGGAACTGTCCGTAGACGCCGCGCAGCGACCTCGGGTCGGCGGCCAGTGCCGCCGCGTCGTCGAGTTCGATCGTCACGCCGACGCCTGTCCCACGCTCGCGGGCTGCGGCTCCGGGGCGACGAGGCACGAGCCGAGCAGGCGGTAGTTGCCGGGCGAGACGGCGATGTGCTGTCCGGCCGCGTGGACGTCGCGCAGGAAGCGCTCGAACGAGTTCGGCAGGTACAGACCCGACGTACCCGCGTGCCGGAAGGCCGTGTGCGCGCATTCCAGGGCGACCTCGGTGACGTGGGTCGCGACGGCCAGGCCTTCGCTGCCGGGCCGGGTGACGTCGGCGGTGTCGTCGGCCAGGACCTCGTAGGCGTGCTCCTGCACGGAGACCGCGAGCGCCTCGGCGGCGTCGAAGGCCATGCTCAGCCGCCCGAGGTCGGAGACGACGTGGTCGGGCCGGCCGCGCCGGTCCGCGAGCGTCGCCAGTTCGCGCAGCGACCGCCGGCCGATGCCCAGCGCGATCCCGGTGTGCTCGTAGGCGGCCTTCGCGACGCCGCCCAGCCGGTACTGCGGGCCGCCCCGCAGCCGCGTCTCGGTCGGCACGATCCGGTGGTCGGGCACGAAGTACTCGCTGAGCGAGACGTCGTAGCTGCCGGTGCCGCGCAGTCCGAGGACGTGCCAGGTGTCGTGGATCTCCACATCGGACTGCGGGACGACCCCGTGCACCGTCGTGCCGGGCCCCTCGTCGAGCGTGCCGCACAGCCGGACCCACGAGGACTGGCGGACGCCGCTGCAGGTCTTCCACCGCCCGTCGAAGACGTAGCCGCCCGTGACCTTCCGGGCGCGGCCGGTGGCCGGTGTCACTCCGGCGGCGATGGGGACGCCGTCCGCGAAGACCTCTTCGACACCCTCGTCGGTCAGGAACGAGCTCATGAAGCCGGCGCTGTTGTTGTTGACCATGACGTTCCAGGCGGTCGACACGTCGATCTCGGCGATCGCCGCGAGGACCAGCATCTGTGTCGCGGGCGAAGCCTCGGTGCCACCGAGCTCCCGGACCGGCTTCATCCTGAGCAGCCCCACGTCGGCCAGTGCTTCGACGGCCTCGGGGACGAGATGTCTCACCTCCTCGGACTCGCTCGCCGTACGGATGAGGACGTCGCGCACCTTGGCGACGGACCCCATCAGATCCGCACGCACGGCGTGTTCGTCATTCCTCTCGACGTCAGTCATGGCCCTCTTCCCCGGGCGAGACCGGCAGACGCGCTGCGGTCTCACGTTGTCGCGGTGTTACGAGCACGTTGCTGCCCGCATGGCGGAATTTCTAGACTGCATTGCGGGCAGCGTCAAGACCTGCGTGTGTCATCCGCCTACGACCGGCTCACGGCATTCGAGGCGGTTTCCTGGGTCTGAAGCGCTGAATGGCGCTTATGGAGAGGGTGGTTGACCACCCGTCAGGCATACCGAAGGCGCCCTGAGCGAACGGGTCACAAACCCGTCCGCGCAGGGCGCTGGTCAGTCGGAAATCAGTCGGAAATCAGTCGGAGACGTCAGCCGTGGCGGAGACCCTCGGCATCGCGCCGCACGGCCAGCAGGGCCTCGGTGATCTTCGCCTCGACGAGGCCGAAGCGCTGCGACGGCACGACGACGGAGACGGCGAGCGGGACGCCGGCGGCGGACCACAGCGCGATCGAGGCGCAGCTGACCCCGATCGCCGACTCCTCGCGGCTGTACGCGATGCCCGCCGCCCGGATGGCGGCGAGATCCGCCGCCAGCTCCGCGCGCTCCGTGAGCGTGCTCGGCGTGAGCCGTTCCAGCGTCGAGGGCAGCATGGCGAGCGCGGCCTCCTCGCTGTGGGCGGCCAGGATGGCCTTGCCCTTCGCGCTGCAGTGCAGGGGGAAGCTCTGCCCCGTCTCGGCGATCGCGCGCAGGGTGTGCGAGGTCGTCGGGATCACGTGCAGCACGCGCACCCGGCTGCCGTCCTTGATCGCGCAGTCGACGGTCTCCCCGAGCTGCTCGGACAGGAGCCTCATGTACGGCTCGACGGGGCGCCACAGCTCGGTCGTCCCGGCCGCGGCCATCCGCGCGAAGACCGGCCCGATCACCACCTGGCCGGGCAGGGTGCCCGCGGCCAGGAACTCCTCGGTGATCAGGGCGTTGACGATACGATGCACCGTCGAGCGGGGGAGGCCGACCCGCTCGGCCAGCTCTGTCAGACTCAGCCCGAACGGTTCGACCTCGAGGACCCGCAGCAGCTGAGCCGCACGCGCGATCACCTGCACACCGTTGGTGGACTCCAGACCTGCCATGAGCCGCACCATACCGGCCGTTCCGCCGTCCGGGCGAACCCCTGCACTCGTTGTCGTGATCACACCATACAGACGGAGGTACGCGGTTCCCCCACGCCCCTTGTGTCCCGGCCGCTGGAAAGTTACGTTCATATTCCGCCGCCATACGAGACGGCGCGACCGCATCGCGGGCGACATCAGCAGCCATTCGTCACAACGGAGCCCCTCGGTGACCGATGCCATCAACACGCTTCCCCCGCTCGATCCGCGATCGACGGCGCTGCTCAACGTTCACTGGCAGCACGACATCGTCGATCGGTCCGGCCCCTTCGGCGCCTCCTTCGCGGACGAGATCGAGGGCGGGGACGTCGTCCGGCACGGCGCGGAGCTGCTCGCGCTCGCACGCTCACACGGAGTGCTGGTCGTCCACGCCCGCGCGGCGTACCGGCCCGGCTACCCCGACCTGATCGACAACTGCGCCCTCTTCGAGGAAGTCGCGAAGACACAGGCCCTTCAGGAGGGGAACCCCGGCACGGAGATCATCCCCGAGTTCGCCCCACGGCCGGGGGAACCGGTCTTCAGCCACGCCAGGATCTCCGCCTTCCTGGGCACCGAGCTCGAACTGGTGCTGCGCACCCGCGGCGTCCGGAACGTGATCGTGACGGGAGTGGCGACCAACGTCACCGTCGAGGGAAGCGCCCGAGACGCCGTGAACCTGGGCTACCGCACGATCATCGCCTCCGACGCCTGCGCCGCCGCCGATCAGCAGGCCCACCAGGCGACCCTGGCCACCTTCCGCCTCCTGGGCTGGGCGGCCGACACGACCGAGATCGAGACCCGGCTCGTCCGCGCCGCCGACCACGCGCACCGAGACTGACGCCGGCTCCCGCCGCACCTCCCGAGGGCCGCTTCCCGGCCCCGGAGGTGCTGTTGGGCAGGCCCGGGGCGCCGGACCGCTCCGCGGCGCCGCACCGGGCCGGCTTCCGAGCGGCCCTCGTCGCCGCCGTCGACGAGGAACCGTCGCAGGGGCGTGCGGGCGGGGTGGGTTCTCAGACCGATTCCAGGGCTGCTCCTCGGTGACGTATCCACGACACGATCAGTTCAGTGGTGCCGGCGAGGACGTCGTCGCTGAAGAGCGCCCTGGGCGAGTGGTTGGCGGGAAGGTCCCCGCCCTCCCGGACGGCCGCGCCGATCAGGAGAAACGCTCCCGGCACCCGGTCGAGGACCCATGAGAAGTCCTCGGAGATGCTGATCGGCCGCTCCAGCCGGACGAGGTCCCGTCCGCTGTGGCGCAGGACCTCCTCGACAACTTCCAGTTCCCGGGGATCGCTCACCACCGGAATGGTGTCCCTGCGGAAGGCGACGTGGGCTTCGGCACCGTGGGCGGACGCGATGCCGTTCGCCACGCGCTGGACCAGGATCCGCACCGCCTGTTCGACCTCGGAGGAGAAGGTCCTCAGGACGCCGCCGGCCACCGCCTTGTCCGGCAGGACGTTGCGGGCCTCGCCTGCGTGGAGCGACCCGAAGCTCAGCACGGACGGATCGAACATGTCGGTCTGCTGGTGCATCGCGGCGCTCATCTCGCCGATGAAGGCGGCCGCCGCGGTCAGCGCGCTGCGTGCCAGATGAGGTGCCGACCCGTGGCCGCCCTGTCCCCGGAAGGTCACGTCCACGAGGGTGGAGCCGGCCATCACGCTGCCGGCGCGGGAGGCGACCTGGCCGGGTGCGAGCAGGTGCGCGAGGACGTGGAATCCGAGGGCCGCTGCCGGGGTCGTTCCCGAGACCTCAAGGAGACCTTCGGCAAGGGCCAGTTCGGCACCTCCGTGGCCTTCTTCACCGGGCTGGAAGAAGAAGACGCAGTCCACCCCGAGGCCGGCGGCGTTGCGGTGGGTCTCCAGGGCCGCCTCCAGCACGACCGCCATGTGGCAGTCGTGCCCGCAGGCGTGCATGGCGGAGCCTGTGGCGGCCCACTCCAGGCCCGTCTCCTCGGCCAGGGGCAGCGCGTCCATGTCGGACCGGACCAGCAGGGTCGGCACATCGCGCCCCGCGGCCCGGTTCACGCGCCCGCCGCGGACGACGGCGGCGACGGAGGTCTGGCGGCGGCCGGTGTGGATCTCGATGCCGGCGGCCGTCAGCGCGTCGAGGAGGTAGGCCTGGGTCCGAGGCAGGTCCAGGCCCACCTCGGGGTGCCGGTGGAACCAGCGCCGGTGTCCGACGATCGACGGGAGCTGCGGTGTCACCACGAGACCACCTCACCGAGTTCGACGTAGGTCGATGTTCCGTCGGACCAGGCGAGACGGAATCCCGTCACTCCGCCGCCGTCGTTCGCGGCTGCAGCCGGCTCGAAGGTGACGGCTGTGTCCCCGGGCAGTGCTCCTTCCCGCAGGCGGTCCAGGCCCGGGCGTGGCGGAGAGGACGCCGTGCGCACAGTGAGCGCCTGGATGCCCACCGGGGTCCTCCCTCCGTCCCCGGGCGTGGCGGCCAGGGCTCCTGGCGAGGGCTGGTCGGCACCGCGGTGGAGCAGGAAGGGAAGGTGTCCGGCCCGGACGACCTCGTCGACGCCGAACAGGTCTACCGCGACCGTGCCGCGCCGCAGATGCTGAGTGGACATGCCGTCGGGCACGGCGAACGAGGGCGCCTGCGGAGCGGACCAGAGCGCAGGCATGGTGGGTTCCGTGAGGCGTGCGGAGACCAGGCGGCCGAACGGTGTGGCACTGGCCAGGGCGGCGTCCACGACAGTGACCAGTTCGAGGTAGCCGTGTCCCAGCGGCACGATGAGGTTCTCGGTGCCGACGCCCTGGTGCACGCCGCCCGGACGGACTTCCAGGCCGAGCCGGGAGCGTACAGAGTGTGCGGCTTTCTTCAAGTCGGGCGTCGCCATCACTATATGATCGACAGAGACATGCCATTCGCGCATTTCCGGATTTCGCTTTCCTTACCAGAAGGGATCAACACGGTGTTGCCGGATGTGGAGACCAGGCCCGGGACCGACGCGGCGTCGGCGCCCATCTTGAAGATCGGGCATGTTGCCTCGCTCGTGGGCGTCACCACCTCACGGTTGCGGTTGTGGGAACAACAGGAGTTGATCACTCCCCGGCGTACGGCATCGGGGCAGCGGCAGTACTCGATGCAGGACGTCAAGCGCCTGGAGCGGATCCGGCGCCACCTCGACAGCAAGAACATGACCATGGTGGGGCTGCGGCGGCTGCTCCAGCAGGAGGACGGGACCGCGGACGATGTGCCCGAGGTCCTGGGGCCTTCGCTGGGGCAGCGGGTCAACGCGCTGCGCAGGCGGCAGAAGATGAGTCTGCGTGCCTTGTCCGAGAAGATCGGGATCAGTGCCTCCACGCTGAGCGCCTTCGAGCGGGGTGTGAGCCAGCCCAGCATCGGCAAGCTGACGCAGATCGCGCATGCCCTGGGCACGACGACCCCTGACCTGCTGGGAGTGTCGAGCGCGGACAATCAGATGGTTGTCCGCAGCGACGAACGCATCGCCCTGCCGTTCGGCACCCCGGGTGTGACGGTGGAGAACCTGTACAAGTCCTCGACGGTGCTGCAGTCGCAGATGGTCACGGTGGAACCGGGGTGCGGAAGCGGCGAGCCGATGAGTCACGAGGGTGAGGACTTCCTGACCGTCGTGGAGGGCCAGATCGACATCACGCTCGACGGCATCGAGTCCTGCCGGTTGGGCGCCGGCGATTCCATGACGTTCGCCAGCACCCGCCCGCACACCTACGAGAACCGCGGCACGGTGACGGCGCGGGTCGTGTGGGTCAATACGCCTCCGTCGTTCTGACCCGCACGACCGCGCCGTCCGCCGTCAGTCCAGGATGGCGACCGCCCTGATCGGTGACCCTGTTCCGCCGGTGATGTTGAGCGGCAGCCCGTAGTAGTCGAACCTCTGGTTGACCAGTCCGCCCAGGTTCGCGAGGTGCTCGGTGTTCACCAGCCCGTACTTCCGGCAGACCATGTGACCGCTGAACCCGGTGTCGAGGCTGTTGTCGATCGCCGCGCAGTCGGTGCCGATGTTCACGACGCCCTTGCGCGCCAGGTACTCGGCGCCGTCCCAGGAGAATCCCGGGTTCTGCTCGATGTAGCGCTTGCTCGGGAAGTAGCGGTCGCCGTAGTCGAACCACGCCAGGACGATGTCGCCCGGCCGGATCTCCTCGCCCGCGGCGGCCAGCTTCTCCTCGGCCGCCTTCACGTCGTCGGGGCCGGCGTATCCGACCCGCTCCGGGTCGGGGTCGCGGAAGGTGACGTGGGAGAGGTCCAGGCAGACGGCCGACCCGTAGTAGTAGGCGAGCGGCGTGTTGTCGATGGTGCTGCCGTCGGGGTCGTACTCGATGGTGGCGTCGGCGTGCGTGCCGGCATGCTCGCTGATGATCAGGTTCCGGGCGTAGAAGCCCTCGGAGGTGCCGTACTGCTCTTTGAACTGTTCGTGGGTCTGGTTGACCGGGGTGAAGGTCCTCTGGTGGCCGAACCACATGGGCATGCCCTCGTACAGCGGGCGGGTCAGGTCGACCAGCTTCTTGCGCTGTTCCAGCAGGTGGCCGCCCAGAACCGGAACCTGGACCTTGTCCTTCTGGTCCGTGGAGCCGTTGACGGAGTTCATGCTGCGCCTTCCTCGTGGATGGGGGCCGCGAAGGACCCGAAGTTGCGGTCGAAGTACATGAGGGGTGCGGGCTCCGCCTCGCTGGTGACGTCGGCGGAGACGATGTCCGCGACGACCAGGAGGTGGTCGACGGCTTCCACGTGGAAGACGACCCGGCACTCCATGTTGATCAGGGCGTTGCGGATGCCGGGGAGGCCGAGTGCGGCGCCGGGCCGGCCGAGCCAGGAGTCGTGGATGAACTTGGACTGCCCGGGCCGGGCCAGGCTGGAGGCCAGGGCTTCCTGGTCCGATCCCGGGATCGCGACGCCGAACGACTCGTGCTCGCGGATGTACTGGGCCGTCACGTTGGTCTTGGTGATGGACAGCGACAGCCGGGCGGGCCGGGCGGAGAAGGAGGAGCAGGAGCTGAGGGTCAGTCCCCAGGGCCGGCCGTCCACGAACGAGGTCACGATGACCACGCCGGCTCCGAGCCGGCGCATGCAGGAGGCGAAGACGTCCACCTCGATGCAGGGCCGGTCGCCCGGTCCCGCGTGGCGCAGGACCGGGGAGCGGGCCTCGGTGGGCTGTGCGGTCATCACTCGACGCCGACGTAGTCGCGGACCAGGCGGGCCGCGGCGGACCGGTCGGTCTTGGAGTAGACCAGGTGGCGCACGAAGGCCGGCGGCGTGGCGTTGACGTTCTCGAAGAGGGCCACCCGACCGGCGTGGGCGCCGCTGGTGAGGTCCCAGACGAAGTTGAAGAAGGTGTTCTTCTCCCGGGCGGTGTTGCCGGTGCCGGGGAAGAAGGACTCCATGCGCGGCCCGAACTCGGGGTGGTCCCAGACCTTCTCGGGCCAGCGGGCGATGAGGGCCTGTCCGCACAGGTCGCGCAGGATGTGCATGATGCGCGGGTAGTTCTCGATGGAGTACAGGCGGCCGGCCGTGGTCAGATCCGGGTTGGGGACCTGGAGGCCGCACCACTCGACCGACTCGTGGATCGTCGCGAGGGAGTACGCCTTCAGCGTCTGGGCGTACATCGTCACGTCGGCGACGGCGGCCTGGACGCCGGGGATCTTGTCGGTGCCCAGCATCTCGGTGATGACCTGGGCGACGCCGGCGAAGATCTCGGCGCGGAAGGCCAGCCGGGTCATCACCGACCACAGCGAGTAGGCGCAGCTCTCGTAGTACAGGTCCAGCAGACCCAGGTTGTACTTGCTGAAGACGTATTCGCGGGGGACGAAGACGTTGTCGAAGATGATCGTCTGGTCGAGTTCCTCGCCGGCGTGGTCGAGCGGGTGGTCGGCGCGCGGGGTGTTCATCCTCGCGGTCGACTCGCGCAGGATCAGCGACAGGCCGGGAGAGTTGACCGGGATGGCCGCCCAGATCGCCGCCTCGGGACCGACGCCGCCGCCGAGGGTGGTGGAGAGGGTGAAGAAGTGGGCGAGCGAGCCGATGCTGCCGGCGACCTTGGCACCGGTGAGGACGATGCCGTCGGGGCGGTCCTCGACGATCCGCAGCTGGGAGGGGCGTTCGTTGCGGGGGATGTTCTTGTCCGACTGGGGGTCGGCGATGAGGTCGGTGCTGAGCAGGTTGTAGTCGCCGGACAGCTTGACGAAGTCGCGGATGTTCTGGGCGAACTCGGGGTCTTCCGCCTCGATGCGGTCGATGGTGGAGAGGAAGCCGAGCGCCATCATCGCGCCGTAGTCGTTGGGCCGGCCGAACATGCCCATGGTGCGCTGGGTGATGAGACGGGTGGCCTCACGCTTGGCCAGCAGGTCGTCCCTGGTCCGCGGCACCTGCCAGCCGATCGCGCGGCGCCCGCCGTCCTCGCCCACGTAGGTCAGCGCGTCTCGCAGGGCGGGGTCGAACTGGGCGTCCTGGATCTCGGCGATCTTGTTCACGGCGCGCAGGTCGGGGTGGGCGGTGACGTCCTCGATGTCCTGGCCCTGCGAGTCGATGATGCGCCGGCCGTCGCGCAGCGAGGTCTTGTACTGCTCGCCGGTCAGCAGGTGCCCGCCGGAGGCGTGTATCTGGTCGGTGACCTTGTCGATACGCAGTCGCTGGAAGTCGGTCGCCGTGTCGGGCGTGGTGGTCATTGCTCATCTCCTTGCTGGAGTGCCGCGGGTTCGACACCTGTGCTGGGGCGTTGCCGCGATGCGGCAGGATCGGTGCCGGCGCTGGTCGCCGGCGGCACTGGCTGGGCACGGGCCGGGCAGGACGCGCGAGGGTGTCCGTGCCGGGCCGCCGAAGTGCTGTGCGGGACGGGAAGGTCAGGGGCGGTCGCGCAGGACGGCGACCGCCTCGGCCTCGATGAGGAAGCCCTCGTACATCAGGCCGGCCACACGGACTCCGGTACCGGCCGGGCCCTGCTCGGGGAGGAACTCCATGCGGACTCGCGTCATGGCTTCCCAGTTGGCCTGGACGTCCGGGCCTTCGCCGTCGAAGCAGTAGTAGGTGTTCAGTTTGACCACGTCGTCCCAGGTCGCCCCGGCCTCCTCCAGGACGGCGGTGAGCGACGTGAACACGTTGCGGGTCTGGGTCTCGATGTCGCCCTCACCGAGGACGTTGCCGTGCTCGTCGGCCGAGAGCTGGCCGCCGGTGAAGACGAGGTTTCCCACCCGCCAGCCCTGGGAGAAGGGAGTCGGCATGTGATGCGTCCAGGTGCTGTTCATCAGGCGCTGGCGATCGGTGCCGTCGCCGCTGGGGTCGAACCATTCCATACTGGCCATGTGGGGATCTCTCTCTCGGCAGAGTGCGTGCGGTGCGGCGGTGCGGGTCAGGAGGCTTCGGTGGTCAGCGGAGCGGGCACGCCGGCGGGGGTACGTGCAGGCAGCGCCTTGATCAGAGCGAGGTAGAGCGCGCAGCTCACGACGGATCCGACCGCCCAGGACAGGTCGACTCCGTTGAGCGTCTCGGCCATGGGGCCCTGGACCAGGGCGCCGTTCATGAAGGGCAGCTGGACGAGGAAGCCGAGTACGTAGGTGACGACGGCGGGGATGTTGAACGGGCCGTAGCCCTTGGTGGCGTCGACGAAGGACTGCGGGTCGTACTCGCCCTTCTTGACGAGGTAGTAGTCAGCCAGGTTGATGACGCTCCAGGGGATGAGGAGCCCCATCAGCAGGTAGATGAAGTTGGAGTAGTTCACCAGGAAGTTGTCGGCGAACTGCAGGGCGACCACGCTGGTGACGATCACGGTGAGGACGGCGACGACGTTGCGGGCGGCTGCGCGGGGCTCCCAGGCGGGGAGAAAGGTCTGGATGAGCGTGAGCGTGCACAGCGACGGGCCGTAGAGGTTGATGACCGCCGCGTCGATGGCGCCGGCGAAGAGCATGAGCAGGACGAAGACCTCGACGGGTCCGGGGAGCAGTGTGCTCAGGCCGGCGATCGAGCCGTCCGCTCCTGCCACGCTGACGAGCATCGCGCCGACCATCATCACCGGGACAGCGCCGAGGACGGAGCCGCCGAAGGTGTACCAGAAGGCGCTCCGGGAGCTGGTCGCGACGGGCAGATAGCGGGAGTAGTCGGAGACATAGGGGGCGTAGGCGAGTTGCCATACGGCTCCGGCCGAGACCATCCCGGCGAATCCGGTGCCCGAGAACCCGAGGTCGTGCGGGACACCGTCCCCGGTGCCGGCGAGAACGTAGCCGAGCATCAGGAGCACGGCGATCCCGAACAGGTAGACGAGCACACGGTTGAACCGGTGGATCGCTTCGTATCCGAAGACGACGATCAGCAGGGTGAGCGCCGCGCACCCCACCAGTGCCACCGAGCCGTTCAGTCCGGTGGCCACTTGCAGCAGGGTGTCTCGGGCCAGGATCAGGATGGAGGCCAGGAAGCCGACGTACATCAGCACGACCACCGCAAGGACCAGCAGCGAGCCGTACATGCCGAACTGGCCGCGCGTCTGGATCATCTGCGGGACGCCGACCCTTGAGCCCTGGACCGAGTGCAGGGCCATGAACACGGCGCCGACGGCGTTGCCGATCACGATGGCCAGGATGGATTCGGCCAGCCCCAGGTGGAAGACGCCGGGCCCGAGAACCCCCGTCACGAGCGTCAGCGGCATGATCTGAACGCCGAACCAGACACTGAAAAGGTGCTTCGCCTTGCCGGTGCGACGAGACTCCGGCACGGGTTGGATGGTGAGGTCCTCAACCAAGGAGGATCGTTCAGCCATGGGTGCTCCCGCGAGTGGTGGACAGACAGTACAGCTGTGCCGTTCCGTGGGCCGCAGCTCCATCTGTGCAGATACCTTGTATCTGTGCAGCAAGAAGAAGCAAGACCTCGGAGTGAACTTTTCCGGATGAGCCACCTCGGCGATCACGGCCGTTGGCGCCCCAATATGCAGATTTGATCGCTCGAATGCTGCGGGCACATGCACCCAGCGTTACGCGCGTGTATCTTTCCTCATGTTGTGCAGGAAGAAAATTCTACGGATCGGAAGAACGATGGACACAGCCTGGAACGGTCCCGGCCGCGCAGGGAACCAGCACGGAACTCCCCCACGGCAGCCGCCCGGCAGCACCCCGCCGCCCCGCTGCGGCGGCCCGCGCGTCCCTGTCCGCCCATCCCAGATCCACCGCACGGACGTCCGCGGCCGCAGCATCAGCGCCACCCTGAACGCGGCTCGCCTGCCCGGGCGTTGCGCCTGCCGGCCCCGGACCGAGGTGGCGTGATGTCGCTGTCGGCCTTCGACCTCTACTCCGTCGGCATCGGGCCGTCCTCGTCGCACACGGTCGGCCCGATGCGTGCTGCCAAGCGGTTCGTCGAGGGGCTGGCCAGGGACGGACGGCTGGCCGGCGTGCAGCAGGTCCGTGTGGAGCTGTTCGGCTCGCTCGGCACCACCGGCCACGGCCACGGATCACCGAAAGCGGTCGTCCTCGGCCTCGAAGGGGAAGACCCCGCGACCACCGACACGGACCGAGCCGAGAAGCGGGCGGACGAGATTCGCCAGACGGGCTCGCTCCTGCTGGCCGGGACGAGTCCGATCGCCTTCGCCATGGACACGGACCTGGTGCTGCACCGGCGCAGACGGCTCCCGGCCCATCCGAACGGCATGACCTTCGCCGCCTACGACACGGCGGGCGCCCAGATCCGTCACCGGACGTACTACTCCGTCGGCGGCGGCTTCGTCGTGGACGGGACAGCCGTCGAAGCCGACCGGGTACTGCCGGACAGCACACCGCTGAGGTTCCCCTTCACCACCGGCGCGGAACTGCTCGGCATCTGCGCCCGGGAGGGCCTGTCCATCAGCGACGTGATGCTGGCCAACGAAGCGGCCTGGCGCACCGAGCACGAGATCAGAGACGGACTGCTGCACCTGTGGTCGGTGATGGCGGCATGCGTCGAGCGCGGCATCCACCGCGAAGGCGTGCTGCCGGGCGGGTTGCAGGTGCCCCGCAGGGCTCCGCGGCTGCACCGGAGACTCGCCGCACGCGGCAGCGCCGATCCACTGCACGTGGTCGACTGGGTGAACCTCTACGCACTCGCAATCAACGAGGAGAACGCCTCCGGCGGCCGCGTCGTGACGGCCCCCACCAACGGTGCCGCCGGCATCGTCCCGGCCGTTCTCCACTACTACGTTCGTTTCGTGCCGGGCGCCGACGACGACGGCATCGTCCGCTTCCTGCTCACCGCCGCCGCGATCGGCATCCTGTTCAAGACCAACGCTTCCATCTCGGGAGCAGAAGTCGGCTGCCAGGGGGAGGTCGGCTCAGCGTGTTCCATGGCCTCCGCAGGCCTGGCCGAAGTCCTGGGCGGCACCCCCACGCAGGTCGAGAACGCCGCCGAAGTGGGGATCGAACACAACCTGGGACTCACCTGTGACCCCGTGGGCGGTCTGGTGCAGATTCCGTGCATCGAACGCAACGCCATCGCCTCGGTGAAGGCGATCAACGCCGCGCGGCTCGCCATCAGCGGGGACGGCCGTCACACCGTGAGCCTGGACAAGGCCATCAAGACGATGCGTGACACCGGACGAGACATGAGCACCAAGTACAAGGAGACCGCCCGCGGAGGCCTGGCCGTGAACATCATCGAGTGCTGACACAGGGACTGCCCCGGCGACCGGGGCCGACGGCGCCACCCTCGACCGTCCGGGCCTGGACATCGTACGCCTAGATGATCAATCCCAAGGTGTGCCTGCGGAGGGTGTGGGGGTGGGCGGTCGTCAGGCGTCGGGGTCGACTTCGGGGTGCGTGAACCGCACGGGCTTGCCCAGCGACCGGGCGTAGGCGATCTCGGCCCGGGTGCTGTCTCCGATGTAGTCGCCGACTACGAGCACCTCGTCAGCGAGCCGGATCTTCGCCCGGTGCAGATCGCCGAGTCGAGCCTTCAGCGCCTCGGCCCCGACAGGATCGGACCAGAGTTCGTGCGGCGCCTTCATGTCCCACCCCGGCTTGACGACAATCCTTCCGGCTCTGGTCTCCCGCAGATCGGCCTCGGCCATCTCCGTCACGAAACGGGTGGAGCCGCAGATCACGACGATACGCGGGAGGCTCAACCGCTCCTTCGCGTCGGCGAGTCCCTCCTCGGGGGTGGGCGGCTGCGGGTATGACACTGGTTCCTCCTGGTGGTGTGCCCCAAAGGATGCCTGCGGAGACGAGGACGAGGGTGCCCTGGACCGTCTCATGGCGAACTACGTGGACACCCTCGCGACCACACTCTGTGCGACGACCGACGACATGCCGCCCCGACCAGCACACGAAACCGACACGATCGAGCCCGGTCGGCGTCGACAACGCTCGCGATCAGTACACCCGGCACGGCACCCCTGACGGTCCCGCCTCACCCGCGGGCGGCCGACGCCTGCGCCGCCCCGGACCGGCCGGGGCGCCTTCCGCCCACGGACCGACCCGCGCTCCGAACCAGGCAGGCGAAACCTCGGAGCAACAACCTATTGACATGACATTTGCCTGACGGCATGGTTTTCGACCGAGGCCGCTTTTAAAGCGCTCTAAATCCATGCCGAGGGAAGCCGGTCCGGTGTCGTTCGATGTGCTGACCATGGGTTGTATCCGCTCCAGAGCGTGGTGCAGCCAGACGAAGGTGACGCCGGCCGTCACCGTCCGGTGGATGCAGGCCGCCCCGCGGGGCACCTCCGGCTGACGACCGGCCTCACCGTCACACGCAATCCCGCCCTCCCCCAGCGACAGGAGACGGCCATGGACGTCAAGGACGACGACATGACCCAGGCCCCAGCGCCATCAGCTCTCATCGACGACGCACCGGCGGCCGTCCGCAAACGGCTGCGCCTCGTCACCGTCATCGCCACCTTCGGCGGCCTGCTCTTCGGTTACGACACCGGCGTCATCAACGGCGCCCTGCCCTACATGAGCGACGACCTCGGCCTCACCGCCTTCACCGAGGGGCTGGTGACCAGTTCCCTGTTGCTGGGTGCCGCGGTGGGCTCGCTGCTCGGCGGGCGGCTCTCGGACGCGCGCGGCAGGCGCCGCACCATCCTGCTGCTCGCGGTGGTGTTCTTCGTCGGAACCCTCGGCTGCACCCTGGCCCCGAGCACCGGTCTGATGGTCGTGGCCCGGTTCGTCCTCGGCCTCGCGGTCGGCGGTGCGTCGGTGACCGTGCCGGTGTACCTGGCGGAGATCTCCCCGGCCGAGCGGCGCGGACGCCTGGTCACGCGCAACGAGTTGATGATCGTCAGCGGTCAGCTGGCCGCGTTCACGTTCAACGCGGTCATCGCCCGGGTGGGCGGCGAGACGGGCGGAATCTGGCGCTGGATGCTGGTGGTCGCGACACTGCCCGCGGTCGTCCTGTGGTTCGGCATGCTGGTCATGCCGGAGAGCCCGCGCTGGCTCGCCTCCAAGGCCAGGTACGCGGACGCGCTGGCCGTACTGAAGCAGGTCCGTTCCGGGCAGCGGGCGCAGGCCGAGCTCGGCGAGGTCACCGCGATGGCCGTCGAGGACGACAAGGCCAGGCTCGGCGGCTGGAGCGACCTGCGCGAGCCGTGGGTGCGGAAGCTGTTCCTGGTCGGCATCGGCATCGCGATCGTCATGCAGATCACCGGCGTCAACACGATCATGTACTACGGCACCCAGATCCTGACCGACGCCGGCTTCGCCTCCGACAGCGCGCTGACCGCGAACGTCGCCAACGGTGTGATCTCGGTGCTGGCCACCTTCGTCGGCATCTGGCTGCTCGGCCGTGTCGACCGGCGGCCGATGCTGATGGTCGGCCAGCTGGGCACGATCGGGGCGCAGTTGCTGATCGGTGTGTTCTCGCTGGTGCTGCCCGCCGGTGACGGCCGGGCCTACGCGGTGCTCGCCATGACGGTCACCTTCCTCGCCTTCCAGCAGGGCGCGATCTCCCCCGTGACCTGGCTGATGCTGTCCGAGATCTTCCCGCTGAAGATGCGGGGCTTCGGTCTCGGTGTCGCGGCCTTCGCGCTGTGGATCACCAACTTCTGCATCGGCCTCGTCTTCCCCGTCCTGGTCGACGCGGTGGGGGTGTCCAGCACGTTCTTCCTGTTCGTCGCCGTGGGCTTCGTCGCCCTCGCCTTCGTCAGGCGGTACGTGCCGGAGACGCGTGGACGCACGCTGGAACACCTCGAACACGAACTCAAGGCCCGCTTCTCCTGAACCGTCCCGCGCACGCCCTCGGTCCCGTCGGGGCCGGGGGCGTCCACTTCCGAGGAAGAGGAACACCCCCATGACCGTACGTGTAGGCGTGATCGGCGCCGGCTGGATCGGCAAAGAGCACATCCAGCGCCTCACCCACACCGTCACCGGCGCCCGGGTCACCGCGGTCACCGACATCGACCCGGCCCGCGCCGCCGAGGCCGCGGAACCGGCCGGCGCCCGGGTGCTGCCCGACGGCGCGGCCGTGGTCGCCGCGCAGGACGTGGACGCCGTCCTCGTCACCTCCTGGGGCCCCACCCACGCCGAGCACGTCCTGAACGCCGTCGCCGCCGGCAAGCCGGTCTTCTGCGAGAAGCCGCTGGCCACCACCGCCGAGGACTGCCTGCGCATCGTCGAGGCCGAGCAGGCCCACGGCCGCCGCCTGGTCCAGGTCGGCTTCATGCGCCGCTACGACACCGGCTACCGGCAGCTCAAGCAGGTCATCGACGCGGGCACCATCGGCGAACCCCTCATCGTGCACTGCGCCCACCGCAACCCCACCGTCCCGGAGTCCTACACCTCCCAGATGGCCGCGCTGGACTCCGCGGTCCACGAGATCGACGTACTGCGCTGGCTCCTCGACGACGAGATCGTCTCGGCCCAGGTGGTCCTGCCGCGGTCCACGAGCAGGCGGTCCGAGCACCTCAAGGACCCGCAGATCATGCTCTTCGAGACCGCCAAGGGCGTCCGCATCGACCTGGAGGTCTTCGTCAACTGCCAGTACGGCTACGACATCCAGTGCGAGGCCGTCGGCGAGCTGGGCCTGGTCCGCCTCCCCGACCCGGCCGCCGTCGGCGTCCGCACCGCCGGCCGGCACAGCACCGAGGTCCTCACCGACTGGGTCGGCCGCTTCCGCGACGCCTTCGACACCGAGTTCCGCGAGTGGATCGCGAACATCGCCGCCGGCGACGAACCGACCGGCCCCTCCGCCTGGGACGGCTACGCAGCCACCATCATCTCCAACGCGACCGTCGAGGCGCGGAAGACGGGCGCGATCGTCACGACGGACATGAAGCCCCGCCCCGCCTTCTACGGCGGCACCGAGTGACTGCCACCGCCTGCTCGGGCACCCTGCACATCTGACATCTGACACCTGCAACACGCCTTCGGCCGTCCGCTCCCGGGAGCGGACGGCCGACCTGTTTGCCTGACCGTCTCCCGCCCCCGGAGAGTCACCTGGGGCCGCGGACCGCGTCGACCGTGTCGACCACGTCGCGGAACAACCGCCCTGGAGAAGCGCCTCGCGCACCCGCTCGATGCATGGGGTGGGTGCCGGGGGCGTCTCCGGGCACGGTTGATCCTGGCGCCATGCCTGGGCGGTGCCGAGTGCCAGGGGCGGGCACGGGCGGGTGTTGTGAAGGAGACGGATGCCGTTGCGTCGGGCGCTGGGGATCCCGGGCGCGGGGTGCGGTACAGGGTGTGCGCCGTCCGCCGGGCACGGCTTTCGGCGCACGAGCGAGCTGCCCGGGGCGGGGTCCCCGGGCAGCTCGCTCGTCGGTCCGGAGGAGGCCTGGTCAGGCCCCCGTGTCGGCGTCGGACTGGAGTTGGGCGAGTTCGGCTTCGAGGTGGGCCATGGCCTCGCCGCCGGCCATGAGGTCGGTGATCTCCTCGCGGGTGCGTTCGCCCTTGCGGAAGTCGTCGGCCTTCTGGCCGCGGATCAGGACGGCGAAGTGGTCGCCGACCATCATGGCGTGGCGGACGTTGTGGGTGACGAGGATGACGGCGACGCCCTTGGCGCGGGCCTGCATGACGATCCGCAGGACGTGTGCGGCCTCCTTGACCCCGAGGGCGGCGGTGGGTTCGTCGAGGATGAGGACGTTGGCGCCGAAGTAGACGGCGCGGGCGATGGCGAGGGCCTGGCGTTCACCGCCGGAGAGGGCGCCGACGAGGCGGTTGCCGTCGGTGACCCGGGTGATGCCCAGGGACTGCATCTCCCGGACCGCGATCTCGCCCGCGAGTTTCCTGTCGAACAGTCTGAACGGCCCGAAGCCCCTGGTGGGTTCGGCGCCGACGAAGAAGCAGCGGCCGACGCCCATCAGCGGGAACGTGCCGCCGAACTGGTGGACGGTCGCGATGCCCTGGCCGCCGGCGTCGCGGGGGCTGTCGAACTCCACCGGCTTGCCGTCGACCTCGATCGTGCCGGAGGTCGGCTTGTGGAACCCGGAGAGGATCTTGATGAGGGTGGACTTGCCGGCGCCGTTGTCACCGAGCAGGCACAGTACCTTCCCCGCCTCGACCTCCAGGGAGATGTCCGTGAGCGCGTGGGTGCCGAGGAACGACTTGTTGACGTCGGTGAGGCGCAGAAGCGGGGTCGTCATGGTCAGGCCTTCTTCGCGGTGCGGGGCTTGTAGGACAGGGCGAGGCGGCGGAAGGTGTTGTTCATCAGGACCGCGGCGAGGATGAGGATGCCGAGGATCAGGCTGGCCCAGTCGGAGTTCCAGCCGGTGTAGTAGATGCCCTGGTTGACGATGGCGAAGGTCAGCGTGCCCAGGACGACGCCGAACACCGAGCCGTAGCCGCCGGTCAGCAGCACACCGCCGACGACGACCGCGATGATCGAGTTGAAGACGAAGGACTGGCCGTTGGCGACCTGGGCGCCGTTGTAGAGGACGGTCTGGATCACGCCGACGAGGGCGGCGCCGAAGCCGCTGGCCATGTAGAGGGCGATCTTCACCTTGTCGACCGGGATGCCGGTGGCGCGGGCGCTCTCCTTGTCGCCGCCGATGGCGAAGATCCAGTTGCCGTACTTCATCAGCTGCAGCACCACCGTCACGACGGCGGCGATGCCCAGCCACCAGAAGACCGCGACCTCGAACTGGCCGGCGACCAGCGTGCCGAACAGCGCCTTGGACAGCGGGTCCGGGCTGACCGGGACGCTGGTCGTACCGGTCGTGACACGGGACAGGCCCAGCGTCAGACCCGCCATCCCCGACAGGGTCGCCAGCGTGATGACCAGGGAGGGCACGTTGGTACGGGTGACCAGGACGCCGTTGAGCAGACCGGTCAGCAGACCGAGTCCGAGGGCGAGCAGGATACCGACGATCATCGGCGCGCCCCAGTGGCCCGAGACGATGGCCAGGGTCATCGAGCTGCCCGCCAGGACCGAACCGACCGAGACGTCGAGTTCACCGGCGATCATCAGCAGGCCGACCGGGATGGCGATGATGCCCAGCTCGGCGGCGATGTTGAGCCAGCTAGCGGCACCCGCCGGGGCCAGGAACTTGGCACCGCCGAAGACGGCGAAGAAGAGGAAGACGGTGATCGTCCCGATGAGCGCGCCCGCCTCGGGCCGGTGCCGCAACTGGCCCAGCACGCTCTCGGACTGCTTGGGCGGGGCGACGGCCGTGGCCTTCTCGGCCGTCGTGTCAGGGACTGAGGCTGTCATCGGGGAGTCACCTTCGTGTGCATCGGGTGGTGCGTGGGACCGGTCGGGGGGGGAGGGGCGCCGGGCCCGGGGAGAGACCCGGCGCCGGTGTGCGGGTCAGCGGACGCCGGCCTTGGTGCCCGCGATCGCCTGGTCGACGTTGTCCTTGGTGACCAGCAGCGGGCCGGTCAGGATCGGGTTCTGTGGCGGGAGCACGCCGTAGGAGAGGTACTGGTTGGCCATGGACACGACGTAGAAGCCCTGGAGGTAGGGCTGCTGGTCGATCGCGAAGAGCTGCTTGCCCGACTTGATCCGGGTGAGCTGGCTCTGCGAGAGGTCGAAGGTGCCCAGCTTCACCCTGCCGCCGACGCCCGCCTGCTCGATCGCGGCGGCCGCACTGTCCGCGTCGCCGGTGTCGACCGCGACCACGGCGTCGATGCTGCTGTCCTTCAGCAGCGCGCCCTTGATGGCCTGGGTGACGGCGGAGGGGTTGCCGAAGTTGGAGGAGGGCAGCGGGAGCTGCTTCGCGGAGGAGCCCTTGCCGGTGGCGCCGTCCTCGATGCCCTTGCAGCGGGCCTCCTGGTTGGCGGCGCCGGGCACGGTGTTGATGCAGAGGATGTTCTTGGCACCCTCCTCGGCGAACTCGACGCCGCCCGCCCTGCCGGCCTCGTAGTCGTCGGAACCGATGTACTTCACGGCGCCGACCTTGTCGGCCGCGGCGATGCCGCCCGAGTTGTAGATGAAGACCGTGATGCCCTTCGCGATGGCCTGCTTGATCGCGGAGTCCTGGTTCTCGGGCACCCAGTCCGGCACCAGGATCGCCGTCGGGTTCTGCGAGATGGCGGTCCGGGTGAGCTTGGCGACGTCCGGTCCGAGGTTGTCGTAGGTGGCCGGGCCGAGGTACGTGACGGTGCCGCCACCCGCCTTGACCAGCTTCGTCGCGTCCTCGACACCGCGCTTGACGGTGGAGAAGAACGGGTCGTCGGACTTTCCTCCGATGACGACGATGGAGACCTTGCCGGTCTTCGCGGTGGAGGTCGTGCCGCCGGACGTGGCGGTCGCCCTGCCCCCGTCGTCGCCGGTGGCCTTGCCGCTGGCGCACCCGGTCAGCGCGGTCGACGCCAGGGCGAGCAGGCTCACCGCGGTCAGGCCGCTTCTGGAGAGACGGCGGGCGGACGGCCGCCGGATCTGCGTGCGTTCCATGTGCTGGGGTGCTCCTTCGTGTGGTGCCGGGCGGTGCTTGAGCGGAGCCGGGCAGATTTCGGAGTGGGGCGGCGTGTGCGTATCGGGAGGGGTGAGCCCGGGTTGCACGGAAGTCCGGGGCGGGGTGACGCGTTCGCGGTACCGGGTGATGCACGGGATCGGTCGCGAAGAGGGCTTTGATCAGCGGAGACGGCTCGTCGCAGGGGTGTCCCGGCACCGGTCGCGGCCATGCCGGACTGAAGGGTGGGTGAGGATTCCGTGACCTTTTAAATCGCTTTAAGCGGTGGCCAGAGCATGCTTGTGTTTCCGATACGTGTCAAGACTCCGCCCGCACATGCGGACAGGCTCGTTATTCACGCGGAGAAAGCTGCATTGACCACACACATTCGGCCCGTGCGGTATTGCCGCACGACGCGATTCCGGATCCCGCCGGACCGGACCTCGTCGGACCGGATCCCGCAGTTCCGGATCTCGTGGGACCGGATCTCGTGGGAGCGCCGGGTCAGCGCGGCGGGGCGGTGGTCCCGCGGACGACGAGGGAGGGGGCGAGGACGATCTCGCGGGAGGCGGTGCGGCCCTGGTCGAGGCGCTCGACCGCGGCCACCACGGCCTGCCGCGCCTGCTCCTCGGCCTCCTGGCTGACCGTCGTCAGGTCGAAGCAGGCCAGCCGGGACAGGGTGTCGTCGTCGTAGCCGACGACGGAGACGTCACCGGGTACGTCCACGCCCGCGCTCCGCAGGACCGTGAGCATGCCGATGGCGCTGCGGTCGTTGAACGTCACCACCGCGGTCGGCAGCTCACCGCTGTCGAGCAGGTGCCGGCCGACCTTGTCGCCGGCCTGCTCGGTGAGGTCCCCGTGCAGGACCCTGATCCGCGCGTCGAGACCGTGGGCGCGCATGGCACTGCGGTAGCCGCGGCGCCGGTCGGTGGCGATGACGCCCTTGCCGCCGTCGACGTAGGCGATCGAGCGGTGACCGAGGCCCACCAGGTGGTCGACGACCTGGCCGACCCCGTCGTCGTCGGCGCTGCGCACGACGTCGAGGCCGGCCCCGGAGACCCGGCGCCCCAGGGAGATGACCGGCACCTGGCGGGCGAGTTCGGCGAGGGTGGCGGCGGGGGCCACCGGGCCGATGAGGATGAGCGCCTCGCAGCGGAAGGCCCGGAGCGTCTCGACGGCCGTGCTCTCGTCGCGGGTGCGGGTGTGGGTACTCAGCACGAGGTCGTAGCCGACCTCCTCGGCCGCCGTGTGCAGGTGCTCGACCAGCTCGGCCTGGAAGGCGCTGTGGACGTCGATCATGACGCCGAGCAGTCGGCTGCGCTTGCTGGCCAGGGCGCTGGCGGTGCGGTCCGGGCGGTAACCGAGGTCGGCGGCGGCCTTCAGGACCCGCTGCCGGGTGCGCTCGCTGGGACCCGGCACGCCCCTCAGCACCAGTGACACCGACGCCGTCGAGAGACCGACGCGCGCGGCCACGTCCTCCAGGCGGGGGCGGTAGGCGCCGCCCGTGCCCGTGGGGGCGGCGGAACCGAGCTCGTCCACACCATCTCCCGTCGACTTGCGGAAACACTCTTGACATCTACCAGTGACGCCGCAGATAGTACCAGCACTTAAAGCGCTTTAAAGAACGTCACGGTGCAGAGTCGCGCCGGAGAGGAACCTCATGAGCACAAGCCCGATCGGGGTGGCGGTCATCGGAGCCGGTATGGCGGGCCGGGCCCATCTCAACGGCTACCGGCAGGCCGCGACCCTCTACGGAGCGGGACTGCCCGAGGTCCGGCTGGTCGCCGTCGCCGACGCGCACGAGCCCTTCGCCCTGGACGCCGCCCGCCGTTACGGCTACGAGCGCGCCGAGACCGACTGGCGGGCGGTCGTCGAGGCCGACGACATCCACGCCGTCAGCGTCGTCGTCGCCAACCATCTGCACCGGGAGATCGTCGAAGCCCTGCTGGCGGCCGGCAAGCACGTACTGTGCGAGAAGCCGCTGGCGCCGACCACGGCCGACGCCGAGGCCATGGTGAAGGCCGCCGAAGGCACCGGCCTGGTGGCCGCGACCGGCTTCACCTTCCGCCGCTCCCCCGCCGTCAACGCCGTACGGCAGCAGGTGCTGGAGGGCTCGCTCGGGCCGGTCCAGCACTTCAACGGGCACTACTGGTGCGACTACGGGCACAACCCGGACGCCCCCATGAGCTGGCGCTACCGCGGGCCGCTCGGCTCCGGCGCGCTGTCCGACATCGGCAGCCACCTCATCGACCTGGGCGAGTACTTCTGCGGTCCGGTGCGGAGCGTGCAGGGCGCGGTGCTGTCCACCCAGGTGGGCGAGCGGCCCGTGCCGCTCGGCACGGCCGTCGGGCACTCGGCCGACGTGGCGGTGGGGCAGGAGCGCGAGCGGGTCGAGAACGACGACATCGCCACCTTCACCGCGACGTTCGCCTCCGGCGCCGTCGGCACCTTCTCGGTCTCGCGCATCGCCCGGGGCCTCGCCAACGCACTGGGCTTCGAGATCTTCACGAAGGACGGCGCGGCCGCCTTCGAGCTGTCGCGGGCCGCGGAGTTCACCATCGCCGACCCGGCGGCCCCCGACCCGGTGGACGGCTACCGGCGCGTGGTGGTCGGTCCCGGTCACCCCTACGTCGCCGGCGGCCTGCCGATGGACTTCCCGAGCGTCGGCCACGGCCAGCACGAGTTCTTCGTCTGGCAGTCCCGCGCGTTCCTGGAGCAGATCGCGGGCCTCGACCGGCTGCCGGCCTGCCCCACGCTCGCCGACGGACTGCACAACCTGCGCGTCATCGACGCGGTCGTCGCCTCCGCGCGGGCGAACGGCACGGCCGTCACCGTCCCATGACCCGAACCACCGGACCCACCCGCACCGCCACCCCCGAGAAGGACCGAGGACACACACCATGAGACTGGGCCTCTACAACGCGATCCTGCACGACCGGCCGCTGCCCGAGGCGATCAAGGTCGTCGCCGATCTCGGCCTGACCGGCATCGAGATCAACACCGGCGGCTTCCTCCCGCCCGTACACGTGCCGACCTTCGACGACATCCTCGTCAGCGACACCGCCCGGGACGACTTCCTCGGCCTCTTCGAGGGCAGCGGGGTCGCCATCGCCGGCCTCAACGCCAACGGCAACCCGCTGCACCCGAACCCCGTCATCGGCGAGAAGCACGCGGAGGACGTCCGCCGCTCCATCCGCCTGGCCGAACGCCTCGGCCAGCACCGTCTGGTCACGATGTCCGGTCTGCCCGGCGGCGAGCCCGGCGCCACCCGCCCCAACTGGGTCGTCAACGCCTGGAACTCCGCCGCCCTGGACGTCCTGGACCACCAGTGGAGGATTGCCGCCGACTTCTGGCGCGAGACCGACCGCCTCGCCCGTGACCACGACGTCAAGGTCGCCCTGGAGCTGCACCCGCAGAACCTCGTGTTCAACTCCGCCGACGTCCACAAGCTGATCGACCTCACCGGCGCCACCCACGTGGGCGTCGAACTGGACGCCTCGCACCTGTTCTGGCAGCAGATGGACCCGGTCGCCGTCGTCCGCCACCTCGGCGAGCTGGTCTTCCACGCCGCCGCCAAGGACGTCCGCGTCAACCCCGAGCACGCCGCCCTCAACGGTGTCCTCGACAACAGCTTCCGGCGCCTGTCCCCCGACGAGCCGCGCACCAACCTCGGCGGCGACGAATGGGCCAACGAGTGGCCCCGGAACTCCGCCTGGGCCTTCGTCGCCCTCGGCAAGGGACACGACGTCGCCTACTGGACCGAGTTCCTGCGCGCCCTGCACGAGGTCGACCCCGACATGCTCGTCAACATCGAGCACGAGGACACCGAACTCGGCCGCATCGAAGGCATCGCCGTCGCCGCCGAGGTGCTCAAGGCCGCCGACGCGGCCCTGCGCAAGTCCCTTCAGCCGTGATCGCCTGGGCGACATACCCGTACCAGGGACAGGCCGTCCTGGTCACGGGGGCCGGCAGCGGTATCGGCCGGGCGACCGCGCGCGCGTTCCTGGAACAGGGCGCGAGCGTCGCGGTCCTCGGCCGACGCACGGAGCCGCTGCGCGAGGCCGTGGCCTGCTTCGACGCCGAGCAGGCGCTGGTGCTGACCGCCGACGTGACGGACCCCGCAGCCCTGGAGCGTGCGGTGGCCGCGGTCACCGAGCGCTTCGGACGCCTCGACGTCGTCGTCGCCAACGCCGGCACCAGCGAACCGAGCCGCATCGACACCTTCGACGACACGGCCTGGGAGCGTCTGCGATCGGTGAACCTCGACTCCGTCCTCGCGCTGGCCCGGCTGACCGTGCCGTCGCTGCGCGCCACCCGCGGCAACTTCGTGGCCGTCTCCTCGATCGCCGGACTGCGCGGCGACTGGGCCCAGTTCGCCTACAACGCCACCAAGGCGGCGGTCAACGCGTTCGTGCAGAGCCTCGCCCTCGACCTCGGCGCCGACGGAGTACGGGTGAACGCCGTCGCACCGGCCTTCACCGTCTCCCGCCTCACCCGGGAACGTCTCGACGACCCCGGGTTCACCAGCCGGCTCCTGGACCGGGTCGCGCTCGACCGGGTGGCCCGGCCCGAGGACATCGCACGTGCCGTGCTGTTCCTCGCGAGCCCCGACGCCGGGTACATCACGGGAACCGTGATCCCGGTCGACGGCGGCACCAGCGCCTCCAGCGGCACACCGCGTCCCCTGTAACACCGAAGGAGCACCCACCCCCATGAAGATCGCCCTCGACCCCTACATGATCCGCCATGTCCCGCTGCTCGAACTGCCCGCCGTGGTGGCCGAGCTGGGCTACGAGTGGATCGAGCTGTCGCCGCGCGAGGACTTCATCCCGTTCTTCCGCCATCCCCGCGTCGACGACGCGACGGTCGCGAAGTTCCGCAAGTCTTTGGCGGCCGCCGGTGTCGGCATCTCCTCCGTCCTGCCGCTGTTCCGCTGGTCCGGCCCGGACGAGGACGCCCGTCAGGCCGCCGTACGGTACTGGAAGCGTGCCATCCGAATAGCCTCGGACCTCGGGGTCACGAGCATGATCTCCGAGTTCAACGGCCGCCCGGAGGAGGCCGACCGCAGCGAGGCCCAGTTCTGGCGGTCCATGGACGAGCTCCTGCCGTTGTTCGAGCGCGAGGGCATCAGCCTCGCCCTGGAGCCGCACCCCGACGACTTCATCGAGAACGGCCACGAAGCGGTCGACTTCATCCGCGGCATCAACCACCCCAACGTCAGCTTCCTCTACTGCGCCCCGCACACCTTCCACATCGGCAACGACGCCCCCGGCATCATCGAGCACGCCGGTGGCCTGCTGACCCACGTCCACCTGGCCGACGCCCTGGACCACACCGCGTCCTCCGGCAACCGCTACATCCTCAACCCGCCCGGCACCGCGGCCCGCGTCCACCAGCACCTGGACCTGGGCGAGGGCGAGGTCGACTTCGACGAGCTCTTCCGGGAGCTGCGGGCGAGCGGCTTCGACGGCACGCTCACCGCCTGTGTCTTCGCCTGGGAGGAGCGGGCCAGGGAGTCGTCCCTGTTCATGCGGAAGAAGATCGACGAATACCTGGCCGCCTGGAAGTGACCCCGCGACGCCACGGCCCCTCCTCACAGGGCCGTGGCGATCCATTCCCGTCCGCCGCACGACGTAATAAAGAATTCACGGTTTGGTTCCTCCTATTCGGCCGCATATTCTGTGGCAAGGAAGATGGGCAGCACACAGAAGACTTCTCTCATAATGTGAGACGTGCGCAGCCGTCGGTGTGCGAGCAAGGGGTGGATCATGGCGGCGGCACGGACGTTCGATCTCATGCATCTGCGCACCGTACTGGCGATCGAGGGATACGGCGGATTCCACCGTGCCGCGTCCGAACTCCACCTGAGCCAGTCGACGGTGAGCCAGCACGTCCGCGCGATCGAGAAACTCCTCGGGCAGCCGGTCGTCGAGAAGGTGGGGCGCACCACCCGCTTCACCGTCGCGGGCCAGGCGCTGCTGGCTGAGGCCCACCGCATCATCGCCGTGCACGACGAGTCGTTCGAGCGGCTGATCGTGCGGCGTTCGAACCGCGTGGTCGTGGCCTGTGTCGACTACCTGGCCGCGATCCTGCTCCCGGCCGTGCTGGCCACCCTCCCGGACCTGCTGGACGGCTTCACGCTGACCGTGCGGACGGGCCGCTCCTCGCACATCGCCGAGCTGGTCGCCGAGCGGCAGGCGCATCTCGGGTTCGTGCTGCGGACCCCCGGCATCAGCAGTCGCGGCACCGTCGGGGAGACCTCACTGGACTGGTACGGCGCGGACGGCTTCCTGGCCGCCCACCGGGGTGACTCGCTGCCCGTGGTGGCGCTGTCCGACCCCAGCCATCTGCGCCAGCACGCGCTGACCGCGCTGGCCGGGGCGGGGGTGGCGGCCCATGTCGCGGTGGAGGCCAGCGACCCGCCCGGCGCCCGCCTGGCCGCGGCCGCCGGGCTGGGTGTGGTGCTGCTGCCCGACTCCGACGCGGGGCACGACCTGACTCCGGTGCCGGGCCTGCCGACGGCCGGCCCGCTCGTCGTCGACGCCGTCGTGGGCGACCTGCCCGAACAGCTGGCGGCGTGGGCCGAGGAGGCCGTCGCCGCGGCCACCCGTGCGCTGCGGGCCACCCGGACGCACTGATCGGCGGCGCCGATCGCTGTTTCTCATCAATGGCGGCTGGTAACCGGGACCGACGCGTTGTTACTGTTTCTCCATGCCGGTGCCAGAGGCCATTTCCAATGCGGAGGAGGAGAATTCAACGATGCTCGATCCGCATTTCCACTGGCTTCTCCCGACGACCGCGGACAGGCCCGGATACCGATTCGATCTGCCGGAGCGCCGGCCCACCGCCGAATACGCGGCGAAAGTGGCCGCGGCCGCCGAGGCGAGCGGATTCGAGTCGCTGCTGCTGGTCACGAGCCACCACTCGGCCGACAGCTGGCTGGTCGCCGCGAACGCGGCGTCCGCCAGCGAGCGGGTCGGGTTCATCGTCGCCTTCCGCGCCGGATACTCGCTTCCGACCCTGGTCGCGCAGCAGGTGCAGACGTTCCAGACGCTCCACCCCGGCCGGCTGATGCTCAACGTGGTGACGGGCAGCGACGACGACGAGCAGCGCGCCTACGGCGACGTGATCGCGAAGGCCGAACGCTACCGGCGCACCGACGAGTTCCTGCAGATCCTGCACGCCGAGCTCGACGGTGAGCCGTTCGACTTCGACGGCGAGTTCTACGAGATCCGCGGCGGCGGACGTCCCGGCCCGCGCACACCGATGCCGGCGGTCTTCTTCGGCGGCCTGTCGGACGAGGCGGCCCCGGTCGCCGCACGGCACGCGGACGTCCAGCTGATGTACGGCGAGACGCCGCCGATGGCCCGGGAGCACGTCGAGCGGATCTCCGAGGCGGCCGCGCGCGAGGGCCGCACGATCGAGTTCGGGATCCGGATCCAGGTGATCGCGCGGGACACCTCCCGGGAGGCCTGGCGGGCCACCGAGCGGATCCTGGAGAGCTACCGGCCCGAGGAGATCCGCCGTCACCAGGAACGGGTCGGCCGGCGGCGGTCGACCGGACAGGTCCGCGTGCAGAGCCTCAACCCCGGCACGCTCGACCGGGCCGGGCTGCGTCCCTACCCGACCATGTGGTCCGGCCTCGGCCTGATGGGCGTGGGCGGTCAGAGCACCGCCCTGGTGGGAAGCCACGCCGAGGTAGCCGAGCGGATCCACGAGTTCCGCGAGGCGGGCATCTCGCACTTCCTCATCTCCGGCGCGCCTCTGCTGGAGGAGGCCCTCGCGGTCGGCGAGGGCGTGCTGCCGCACTTCCGCCGGGCGGCGGTGTCCCGATGACCGCCCGCCCCTCGCCGTCCGGCCCGCTCCCGGAGCGCGCCCCGGTGCCCCTGAGGGCCTCGGTCCTCGTCGCGGTGCTGCGCCGCGAGGTGGACCTGTGCCGCTGTTGCAGCGGCCTGTGTCGCCCCTGACCCAGCTCTGACCGGTCCACGGGACCTGCCTCGGACCGGCTCCGTCCCCCGTGCGGCGTCCGGCGCCCCGAGGCGCCCGCCGACGCGGGCGGCGGTCTGCCCGCGCCCCTGTACCCCCTGTGCCCCGGTGGTGTTCCGTCGGCCCCTTGCGCCGACGCGGAACCACCGTGATCACTCCTGCCCGCATGCCCCGCCGGTGATCCGCCGCGCCCGCATGCGCTCGTCCGCCGACCGGCCGGGCATGTCCCGGCCCGTCGTTCTCCATCCCCTTGTGTCCGGCTCCGTCATGCCGGCACGCACCTTGCGAGGTAACCAAGCAATGCGTTTCCGACGCCCCCTCATGTCCTTGTCCGTGGCCGCGGCGGCGGTCCTCCTGGCCGCCTGCGGGAACGGCTCCTCGACCTCCTCCGCAGGCACCGGTGCCGGCGCCGGCACCTCGGCCGTCGACCTCAGCAAGGTGACGCTGACGGTCGGCCAGACCACCCCGACCACCGACGCCATCTTCGCCGCCTCCGGTGCCTTCTCCGACACCCCCTACAAGATCAAGTGGGCCAACTTCACCACGCCCGCCGACCAGGTCCAGGCACTCAACGCGGCGGCCGTCGACGTCGCCACCCTCGGCGACACCTCGCTGACCTTCGCCCAGGGCAACGCGACCAGCGCGTGGACGACGTCCAGCCGCCCCCTGGTCAACGTCGCCTACCGCACCAGCGTCAACGCGCAGGCGCAGGGACTGGTCACCGTGGTCCGGGCCGACTCCGGCGTCAAGACGCTCGCCGACCTCAAGGGCCACAAGTTCGCCTACAACAGCGGCGGCACGGTCGAGGGGCTGTTCGCCCTCACCCTGAAGAAGGCCGGCCTCACCAAGTCGCAGATCACCCCCGTCCAGCTGCCGCAGGCCCAGGGCTTCACCGCGCTCGTCAACGGTGACGTCGACGCCTGGGTGGGCGGTGCGGCCACCGCGGCACCGCAGGTCGCCTCCGGCAAGCTGCGCATCCTGACCTCCTCCGGGAAGGTCGGGCAGTCCAACGGCCTGTCCATCGCGGTGCGCCCGGCGCTGCTGAAGGACGCGGCCAAGAAGGCGGCGCTGCGCGACTGGCTCGCCCGCGCCGTGCAGGCCGACGTGTGGACGAGCAAGCACCTGCCGCAGGCCGCGAAGATCACCTCCGAGCGGACCCAGGCCAAGTACGCCGACGTCCTCAAGCAGCTCAAGGACACCGGCGGCACGCAGTTCGTGCCGATCACCCCGGACGTGCTCGCGCTCCAGCAGGAGGGGGCGGACGCCCTCTACGCGGTCGGTTCGCTGAAGTCGAGGATCGACGTCTCGATCCAGTACGACGACGAGTTCAACTCCGTCGTCGAGAAGGCGACCAGCAAGGCCGGCGCGACCGCGCCGGCGCTGCCCGGCCGGTCGGCGGAGAAGTGACCACGGTGACGACGTCGACGACTCCCCTCGCACACACCGTCGTTCCCGACGAGGCAGAGATCCTCGGCCGCGCCTCCGACCTGGCGACCGTCTACGCCGCCACCGCGGCCGAGCGCGACCGGGACGGCAGCCGGGCCGAGGAGCAGGTGGCGGCCCTGGCCGCGAGCGGCCTGCTGGCACTGCGGGTGCCGGAGCGCTTCGGAGGCCGGCTCGTGCCGCCGTCGGTGATCATCGAGGCCGCCCGCCGGATCGCCGTCGCCGACTCCAGCGTGGCGCAGATCGTGCAGAACCACTACGTGCCGATCGAGGTCCTGACCCACTGGGACTACCCGGAGAGCACCCGCGCCCTGCTCTTCGAACAGGTGCTGCGGGGCGCCCAGTTCGCCACCGCGAGCGCACCGAAGACCGCGGGCGCCGTCCGGTTCCCCGACGCGTCGACCGTGCTGCGGCCCGACGGCAGCCGGGTGCTGTCCGGCGCGAAGTTCTTCGTCACCGGCGGCTTCGGCGCCGACTGGCTGTTCGTCACCGCGGAGGACTCCTCCGGCGGCGGCCGGCACCGGCTGCTGGTGCCGACCGCGCACCCGGGCGTCGAGGTCCTCGACGACTGGGACGCGATCGGCCAGCGCGGCACCGGCTCGGGCACCGTGACCTTCGACGACGTGGTGGTCGAACCCGGCTTCCACGTCGCCGTCCCGGACGTGAGTCCGTCGTGGTACTTCGCCTTCACCCAGGCCGTGCACTCGGCGGTGCAGGTCGGCCTCGCGCGGGCCGCGTTCGACGACGGGGTCCGCTTCGTCCGCTCGCGCGGCGGCAGCCGCTTCGCCGACCCGTTCGTCGCCGGCGGGTTCGGCACGCTCGGCGCCAAGGTCGCCGCCGCCGAGGCGCTCCTCGCGGCGGCCGGGCCGGTCATCGACCACGCCGACCGCCTCGGCGGGCACCGCGCGCCGCGCGCCGACTTCGACCGGGCGCACGTCGCCGCCCTGGAGGCACGGGTCTTCGGCGCCGAGGTGGCGCGGGAGGCGGGACAGGCCGTCTTCGAACTGGGCGGAGCCCACGCGGCGCTCACCGAGAGCGGACTGGACCGGCACTGGCGCAACGCCCGGACCCATTCGCTGCAGAGGCCGCTGACCTGGGTCGGCGCCGGGCTCGGCTCGTATCACCTCCAGGGTGACGACCCGACGTTCAGGATCTGAGCCGATGACGGTCAACTCTCTGTCGAGCGATCACCTCGACGCGGCCGGGGACGGGCACGAGGACATCGTGCTCGTCCCGGTCGGGAGCGCCGGGCACGGCCGCCGGCGCCGCGTGTCCCTGCCACGGGCGCTGCGCCCGTGGTACGGCCCGCTGTTCCTGCTCCTCGTGTGGACGGTGCTCTCGGTCACGGGCGTGCTCGGTCCCGACGTGTTCGCCTCACCGTGGCAGGTGGCCGGGGCCGCCCGGGAACTCGTCGCCGACGGCACGCTGCAGGGCAATCTGCTCGCATCGCTGCGCCGGGTCGCGTCCGGGCTGTCCATCGGTGTCGTGGCCGGCACGGCCATCGCGGTGCTCGCCGGACTGACCCGGCGCGCGGGCGACCTGGTCGACTCGTCGATGCAGGTCTTCAAGGCCGTGCCGACCTATGCCTGGGTGCCGCTCCTGATGATCTGGGCGGGCATCGGCGAGGCCCCCAAGATCATCCTGATCACGCTCGGGGTGACGGTCCAGATGTACGTCAACGTCTACGGCGGTATCCGCGACGTCGACGCCGAGCTGGTGGAGGCGGCCAGGACGGTCGGCGTGGGACGCCTCGGCCTGGTGTTCCACGTGATCCTGCCGGGCAGCCTGCCCGGCTTCCTCACCGGGCTGCGGCTGTCAATGGCCAACGCCTGGCTGGGTCTCATCTTCGCCGAGACGATCAACGCGCCCGAGGGCCTCGGCACGCTCATGTCGTCGGCGGCCGCGAACTTCCGCTCCGACGTCGTGGTGCTGATCGTCGTCATCTACGCGCTGATCGGCCTGCTCAGCTATGCGCTGGTCCGTCTGCTGGGCCGTCTGCTGCTGCCCTGGCGACGCGGATTCGAGGGGAACTGACATGACGTCCTACGCAGTGCGTGCCACCGGCGTCCGCCGTTCCTTCGGCGACCGCGTCGTGCTGGACGGAGTCGATCTGACGTTGCGGGCGGGCGAGTTCGTCGTCCTGCTGGGGCGCAGCGGCAGTGGCAAGAGCACCCTGCTGCGCGCCCTGGCGGGTCTCGACGAGGACGTCGCCGGAAGCGTCGAGGTGCCGCGCCGGCGCGCCGTGGTGTTCCAGAACCCGCGGCTGCTGCCCTGGAAGCGGGTGATCGACAACGTCCGTCTCGGCCTGCCCCGCCACGAGGGGCGCACGGTCGCCGCGGGCGCCCTGGCCGAGGTGGGCCTCGCCGGTCACGAGCGGGACTGGCCGGTCACCCTCTCCGGGGGTGAGGCACAGCGCGCGGCCCTGGCCCGCGCGCTGGTACGGCGCCCCGAACTGCTGCTGCTCGACGAGCCGTTCGGCGCGCTCGACGCCCTGACCCGGATCCGGATGCAGCGGCTGCTGCGGCAGATCTACCGGCGCCACCTCCCCGCGGTGGTGCTGGTGACCCATGACGTCGACGAGGCGCTGGAGCTCGCCGACCGCATCGTGATGATCGGCGAGGGCCGTGTCCTGCTGGACCTGCCGGTCCCCCTGGAGCAGCCACGCGACCGCGCCGGTGCCGGTTTCGCGGAGCTGCGCCACCGTCTGCTGACCGAACTCGGCGTGACCGCCCAAGGAGACCTCTCGTGAGCGCCCCCCACTTCCACTGGTATCTCCCCACGGCGACGGACAACCGCAATCTGGTGCCGTCGAAGTGGCCCGACCGCCGGGTCGATCTCGACTACATGGCGGACGTCTGTCGCGCCGTGGAACGCAACGGCTTCGAGTCGATCCTGCTCCCCACCGGCGAGGCAGGGCGCGAGGACGCCTGGACGATCGCCTCCGCGCTGCTCTCCCACACCCGCCGGCTGCGCTTCCTGGTCGCGGTGCGCTCGGGGTACGTGGCGCCGGCCCAGCTCGCCCAGATGGCGGCGACCTTCGCGGAGCTGTCCGGCGGACGCCTCGACCTCAACATCGTCACCGGCGGCTACGAGGCCGCGATGCGCGCCCACGGCGACCAGTTGGACAAGGACGCCCGCTACCGCCGTACCGGCGAGTTCATCGACGTGCTGCGCAGGTCCTGGTCGGGGGACGCCTTCGAGCACCGGGGCGAGTTCTTCACGCTGACCGGCGTACCGGAGAAGCGGCCGCTCGCCCCCGCTCCGCGGATCTTCTTCGGCGGCTCCTCACCGGCCGGTCTGGAGGTCGCGGCGCGCCGCGCCGACGTCCATCTGATCTACGGCGAACTGCCCGACGCGGCGCGCGAGCACGTCCGCGCGCTGCGCGAGCGGGCCGCCGAGCGGGGCAGGGAGCTGTCGTTCGGCATCCGGATCCAGGTGATCACCCGGCCGCACCACCGTGACGCGTGGCGCGACGCAGACCTGCTGCTGGAGGAGTTCGGCAGCGAGATCGTGACGCAGCGGCATCGACAGCTCCAGGACCGCAACTCCGTCGGGCAGCAGCGCGTACAGGCGCTCCAGACCGGTGCCGTCGACCGGGAGGCCCTGTCGGTCTATCCGACGATCTGGGCCGGCACCGGACTGGTGGCGGGCGGCGGGTCCTCGACGGCCCTGGTCGGCAGCCACGCGGAGGTGGCGGAGCGGATCGACGAGTACCACCGTGCCGGCATCGACCACTTCATCCTCTCGGGCTTCCCCCGGCTCGAGACCGCCTACGAGGTCGGCGAGGGCGTACTGCCACTGTTCGCCCGGGCCGGCCGCCGAGAGAGGAAGACCCCATGAGCGTTGTGCTGCTGTCCCCTGACGAGGCGGCGGACCTGCTGACCGGCGGGACCGAACACGCGGCGATCGACGTGCGCGAGGTGACCCGGGCGCACGCCGACGGCGTGGTGCTGACCTCCGTGTCGGTGCCCTGGAGCGTGCTGGAGGACCGTGTCCTCGCGCTGGTCCCGCGCCTCGGCACCCCGCTGCTGGTGATCGACGGCGCGGGCGCCCCCGGGGAGGCCGGCGATCTGGCCGCGCGGCGGCTGGCGGAGCTCGGCTACACCGGGGTGCGGCTGCTGGCGGGCGGCACCCGGGCCTGGGTCGCGTCCGGGCGGCTCGTGCACACCAGTACCGAGGTGATCGGCCAGGCCTTCGGCGAGTTCGTCGAGCACGCCGACCAGACCCCGGCCATCAGCGCGGAGGAACTGCACAGACGCGTCGCGGCCGGTGACGACATCCTGATCGTCGACAGCCGGCCGGCGCCCGAGTTCGCGGCGCACAGCCTCCCGGGCGCGGTCAACGCGGCGGGCGCGGAGGCGGTGCGCCGGGTGGCGGCGGCGGTGCGCTCCGAGGAGACCCTCGTCGTCGTCAACTGCGCCGGGCGCACCCGCAGCATCCTCGGCGCGCAGGCGCTGCGCAACGCGGGCCTGCCGAACCCGGTCGTCTCACTGGCGGGCGGCACCATGGCCTGGCGGCTGGCCGGGCACGAGCTGGAGCACGGCCGCTCGGCCCCGCTGCCGGAACCGGACCCGGACACCCTGAGGCGGGCCGCGGAGGGGGCGCGCCGGCACGCCGAGCGGGTCGGTGTGCGGGAGATCGACCGCCGCCGGCTCGCCGGGTTCCTCGCGGACGACGGCCGTACCACCTTCGTCCTCGACGTCCGGGCACCGGAGCGGTTCGAGGCGGGCCACCTGCCGGGGGCCCGCAACGCGCCGCACTGGGAGACCCATGCCTGGGTCCAGCGCCACGTGGGCGTGCGCAACTCCCGGATCGTGGTGGTGGACGGCGCCGACCGGGTGCTCGGTTCCGTGACGGCCGGATGGCTGCAGCAGCACGGCTGGGCCGAGGTCTTCCTGCACACCGACGCCTTCGACGGAGCGGAGCTGGAGACCGGGCCCGCCACCGGGCCGCGGGCGACGCCACCGGCCCGCGACGGCATCGGTGTGCGGCGGCTCGCCGACGCGGCCGGCGGCGCGTACGAGGTGATCGATCTGCAGCCGACCCGCCGCCACCGGATCACCTCGCCGCGGCACGGCTACCGCGACGGCCACATCCCGGGAGCCGTCTCCGCCCACCGCGAGCGGCTCCGGGACCACATCGCCGCGCTGCCCGCAGGCCGTGTCCCCGTCCTCACGTCGCCGGACGGCGTCCTGGCCGCGTTCGTCGCGGACGATCTGGCGCGCGCCGGATTCGAGGCGCTCCATCTGACCGGCGGCACGGACGCCTGGGCCGCCGCGGGCCTGCCTCTGGAGACGGGCACCGGCCGGCAGGCGAGCGAGCCGGAGGATGTGCACACCGGTGCCTGGGAACTGCCCGAGGCGGAGCGGTTCGCCGCCTTCCGCGCCTACCTCGACTGGGAGCTGTCCCTGCCGGAGGCCCTCGGCCGCGACGAGCTGACCCCGTTCCGCTCCCTCGGCGAGCTCATGAAGGAGCCCGGGCCCCAGGGCACCCGGTGACCGGCGCCGCCGGGTGCGGCCGTCCGCGCAGCGAGGCGGCACCGGTCGGCCCGTGACGGCGGGGAACTACGTGCGGGCGCCTGGCGTGTCCCGCTCCAGGCGGGCGCCCAGGGTCGCGGCGAAGTCCTCGGCGCGGGCCAGCTGGATCCGCAGCTTCTCCACCTGCTCGACGGCCGCCCGCTGATACGCCCCCACCCGCTCCAGGAGGGCTTCGCGGTCGTCGGCGTCGAGCGCGTCGTCGCCGTCCAGACGGTCGGTGGCGTCCAGCAGGTCGCGCATCTGCTCCAGGGTGAAACCGAGCGGCTTCATCCGGCGGATCACCATGAGCCGGGCGACGTCGGTCTCGGTGTAGAGCCGGAAGCCGCCCTGGGAACGGGCGGAGGGGACGACCAGACCGGTCTCCTCGTAGTGGCGGATGGTGCGCAGGGACAGCTCCGTACGCGCGGCGACCTCGCCGATCTGCATGTGCCTGCCGTCCACGCCCGTGATCCCCTGGTCCTTCTCGTCGTCGGCGGTCCCGGCCCTACCGGGCACCGCCGATCCCTACTCTAACGTTAGGGTAGAGTTGCCGCCGGTGAGGGCGGCGGTCAGCGCTGCCCCTCCGTTGTCGTGTCGGAGCCTATGGCGCCTCCGGCCAGGATCCGATTCTCGCAGGAGACAAGCGTGCGCGAGCCCAGGACACCCGGCGCCGCAGCCTGCCCGCCGTGATGCCCCGCCCCGGGGCGTGAGCCCGGCCGCGCCGCCGCGCGGGCCCGCTCCGTTCCTCTCCAGACCTCCGGCTCCGCGGCCTCACGGAGCCGCCGCGGGGTGCCGGCCCGGCCCCTGCACGTCCTTCCCGCACGCCCCGGCCCGCCGCCAGGGGTGCGCCCGAACACGACAGGTTCCGTCGCCCTTGTCTCCCTCGTCCTCCTCGTCCGCCTCGTCTCCCTCGCCCTCTCCGGTCACCGTGTCCCCGGCCGCGCGCCTTCGCGGACTCAGACCGGACTGGATCTCCGATCCCAAGGTCTGGCGCACCGAGGTCCTCGCGGGCCTGGTCGTGGCCCTCGCGCTGATCCCCGAGGCGATCTCGTTCTCGGTCATCGCCGGTGTCGACCCGGCGATCGGCCTGTTCGCCTCCTTCACGATGGCCGTCACCGTCTCGGTCGTCGGCGGCCGACGGGCGATGATCTCCGCCGCGACCGGCGCGGTGGCCCTGGTGATCGGCCCGCTCAACCGTGAGCACGGCTTCGGCTACCTGGTCGCCGCCGTCATCCTGGCCGGTGTCTTCCAGATCGTCCTCGGTGCCCTCGGGGTGGCGAGGCTGATGCGGTTCGTCCCGCGCTCGGTGATGGTCGGCTTCGTCAACGCGCTGGCCGTCCTGATCTTCATGGCCCAGGTCCCCGAGCTGCACGACGTCCCGTGGGCCGTGTACCCGCTGCTCATCGGCGGTCTCGCACTGATGGTGCTCCTCCCCAGGATCACCACCGTCGTCCCCGCGCCGCTCGTCTCGATCGTCGTCCTGACCGTCGTCACCGTGGCGGCGGGGGTCGCGGTGCCGACCGTCGGCGACAAGGGCGAGCTGCCCTCCGCGCTGCCGGTGCCGGGCCTGCCGGACGTGCCGTTCACCCTCGACACGCTGACGACGATCGCCCCGTACGCCTTCGCCATGGCCCTGGTCGGCCTGATGGAGTCGCTGATGACGGCGAAGCTCGTCGACGACATCACCGACACCCGCTCCGACAAGACCCGCGAGTCGGTGGGCCAGGGCATCGCCAACATCGTCACCGGCTTCTTCGGGGGCATGGGCGGCTGCGCCATGATCGGCCAGACGATGATCAACGTGAAGGTGTCCGGCGCCCGCACCCGCCTGTCGACCTTCCTGGCCGGCGCGTTCCTGATGGTGCTGTGCATCCTCTTCGGCCCGGTCGTCTCCGACATCCCCATGGCCGCGCTGGTCGCGGTGATGGTCATGGTGTCGTTCGCGACCTTCGACTGGCACTCCGTCGCGCCCAGGACCCTCAGGCGGATGCCCGCGGGCGAGATCGCCGTCATGGTGATCACCGTGGCCTGCGTGGTGGCCACCCACAACCTCGCCGTCGGTGTCGTCGTCGGCTCGGTCACGGCCATGGTGGTCTTCGCCAGGCGCGTCGCCCGCCTCGCCGAGGTCACCGCCGTGCTCGACCCCGACGGGACGACCGTCGTCTACCGGGTCACCGGTGAGATGTTCTTCGCCTCCTCCAACGACCTCGTCGGCCGGTTCGGCTACGCCACCGACCCGGACAAGGTCGTGATCGACCTCTCCGCCGCCCACGTCTGGGACGCCTCCTCCGTCGCCGCCCTCGACGCGATCGAGACCAAGTACACGCAGCGCGGCAAGACGGTGGAGATCGTCGGCCTGAACGACCGCAGCGCCGACCTCCACGGCAGGCTCAGCGGCGAACTCGCCGGCAGCCACTGACACCGCGCACGAGCGGCGAGGGGACCCCGGCCGGGCGCCGGGGTCCCCTCGCGTCGTCACGCGGGGCGGGCCGGCGGGCCGGCCGGGGCTCCGGCTGTCGCGTTTATTCAAGACCCCGTCCCCGCAGCCGGGCCAGGATCACGGCATGAACGGTCACGCACTTCACCCCCTCATGTCCCGCGCCGCCGCGGAAGCCGCACGCATCGCTCGCGGTGTCCGTGCGGAACACCTGGACGGGCCCACTCCCTGCGCGGATCTCGACACCCGGGCCCTGGTCAACCACTGGGTCCTCTACACCTCCCACGGTCTTGAGCGCCGGGCGCGCCGGGAGGCGCTGCCGGAGGAACTGCTCGCCCGGGACTTCACCGCCGGTCCCGCCTGGGCCGACGCCTACGCGGACCAGCTGGAGCGGGCGGTGGCGGCATGGGCCGAACCGGCCGCGTGGGAGGGGGAGGTGGATCTGGGCGGGATGGCCGTGCCCGCCGTCACGGTCGCCCAGATGGTGATCAAGGAGATGGTGGTGCACGGCTGGGACGTCGCCCGGGCCACCGGTCAGCGGCTCGACGTCCGGGACGACCTGGCCCGGATGGTTCTCGACGTGGTCGAGGAACATGCCGAGATCTACCGCCGGTACGGGGGCTTCGCCGCTCCGGTGCCGGTGCCCGACGGCGCGTCGCCCCTCGACCGCGCCCTGGCTTCCTCCGGCCGCGACCCGCGCTGGACCGCCCCCATCACGACGGCCTGAGCCGTACGGCTCCCGGGGGCACGGGGTCACGGGCGGACGCGGAGGAAGCGGCGGGTGCCGGCCGGGGGATCGAGGGGCTCGCCCCGGGCGAAGCCCGCCCATACCGCGCGGAGGAGGCGGCCGTCCTCGTGGACGTCGGTCCATGAAGAACCCTCGATCAGCGCCGCCTTGCGCCACGCCGCCTCGTCGCCGAGGAGCAGCGGAAGATCGATGGTGTGGGCCGCGCCGAGGGAGTTGCCGGGCGCGGACCAGGACAGGACGTACCTGCTCACCCGTCCGCCCGCCCGGCGGTGCCGCCGGGCGAACCTGCGGGCTCCCCGCGTGTACACCGCCCAGGTGCACAAGGCCGAGATGCCGCTCGCGAGGACGCGGCCGAGGAGCGGTACCCGGAACCAGCGGGCCATGCCGGGGAGCACCGGGAGGAACAGCCGCGCCTCCTCGGAGGTGCTGCCGATGAGCACGTCGATGCGCGGAGCCGTCCCGCTCCGCGCGGCGTCGGCGTCGCGCTCCGCGGGGAGGGGCGGGTATCCGTACTGCGGGGCGATGGGCATCGCGCCCTTGAGGCCGAACGGCGCGCCCGCGCGGACGACGTCGGCCTGCACGTCCGCGACCGCGGCGAGGGGGGTCGTGGCCCGGACCGTGTCGGCGCGCCGGGAGAGGGCGCGGCCGAGCTTCTCGCGGCCGCGCATGATGCCGAGCGGGGCGCTCTGGACGATGGCCCGGGTGAAGAGGGAGTCCGCGTTCTCCGTCGCCATGAGATCGACCAGGGCGGCGGCTCCGGCCGACTGGCCGAACGCGGTGACGTTGTGCGGATCGCCTCCGAACGCGGCGATGTTCCGCCGTACCCAGCGGAACGCCTCCCTCTGGTCGAGGAGGCCGAGGTTCGCCTTCGGGCCGTTGTCCGACTGGACGAACCCGAGGAGTCCCAGGCGGTAGGTGACCGTGACGACCACGACGTTCTGCTCGGCGACCAGGGCCGCCGGGTCCAGGACCGCGAGGTCGCCGGCTCCGGTGACGTAGCCGCCGCCGTGGATCCAGACCATGACCGGAAGCGGGGCCGGACCTCGCCGGGCCGGCATCGTGATCGACAGGTGCTGGCAGTGCTCGTCGGTGCGCAGGGCGCGCGGATCGGCTCCGAACATCGTGTCCGCGATGGGATCCGCGGGCTGGGGGCACATCGGCGACCAGTCCCGCGCGTGGAACGGTTCGGTGCGGTCGTCGAGGGGGCGGGGGGCTTCGAAGCGTGCCGCGGTGGCGTATGGGATGCCCGTGGCACGGACGACGGCGCCGTCGCGCCGGCCGACGACCGGGCCGCTCGGCGGGTGGAAGAGGGGTTCGGTGGACGGCTGCGGGGCCGTCGGGTCGGGGCTCATCGCACCGCTCGCACACGGAAGACGACGAAGCCGCCGACGACGGCGACCGCAGCGGCGACGACGTAGAGCACGGGGTACGACTGTGCGGCGAGCGCGAGGATGCCCGGCGCGATGGCCGGAGCGAGCGCCTGGGGCAGGGTCGACGCGGTGTTGAAGATGGCGAGGTCGTTGGCTGCGTCGTCGGGGTTCGGCAGGACGTCGGTGGCCAGCGCCAGGTCCACGGCGGTGTAGCCGCCGTAGCCGATGCCGCCGAGGACCAGGCCGGCGTAGAACAGGGTCAGGTCGTTCGCGCCCGCGATGAGGAGGAGGGCGGCCGCGGTGATGAACGCCGCGCCGATCACGAAGACCTTCCGCCGCGCCAGCCGGTCGGAGAGCCGCCCGGCCACGACGCTGGAGACGATCGTGGCGGCTCCGAGGAGAAGGGTTCCCGTGAGCACCTTGCCCGGTACGTCGTCGGCCGCTGTCCCCAGGTGACTGATCAGGTAGAACGCCTGGTACGTCGTCAGGAACGCGTAGGCCAGCTGGAGCAGGAAGCGGCTGAGGTAGGCCCAGCCGAAATCGGGGTAGCGGCGGGGGCTCACCCAGAAGGTGGAGACCACCGTGGCGAGGGTCAGCTTCGGGTACGGGGCGTCGCCGGACGAGGGCCGGTCGTTCATCAGTGCCGCGAAGAGGGCGAGGAGGGCGGCGCCGACGACGGCCGGCACCACGAACATGCCGTCGGAGTTGCTCGGGAGGAGAGCCACGATCACGGAGCCGCCGACCAGGGCCCCGACGGTGCCGAGCCCCAGGAACGCCGACACCAGGCCGCGTTGCCGAACCGGCACCCGGTCGGACATCACGGCCAGCAGGGCCGCGACGCAGGAGCTGCCCGCCACCGACACGACGGCGTAGCCGGTCGTCAGGCCGGGGATGCCCGGCACCAGCGCCATGACCAGGGCGCCGGCCAGGAGGCCGGTCAGTCCGAGGACGATCCAGGGTCGGCGCCGGCCGAACCTCGACCGGGTGCGGTCGCTGAGGCGCCCGACGACGGGGAGCGCCAGCACCTGGAGGACGAGGCCGGTGGTCAGCACGGTCCCCAGCACGCCCGGGGCCTCGTCGGCGGGCACGGAGGCGTTGATCCGCAGCGCGAGGCTCTCCAGGGACGGGGTGAGCAGGACCAGCAGGGCACCGAACGACGCCAGGGCGTAGACGAGGACGAACCCCGCGCTCACCGGCGACGGCTCTCCGGGCGGGGGTGCGTCGCCGGTCGTGCCCCGGCCGCCGTCGGGGTGCGGGCTCCTGGCGGGCGGGACAACGAGGTGCGGCGGGCTTTCGTTGGGGTGGTTCATGACTCTCTCGTCATCGGGAGTAGGTCGGGGATGCGGCTCGCATCCTGCTTATACGTATCAGCGCTGATACGTATAAGCAAGCACACGCCACTCCCCGCGCCGTGAACTGCGCTCGGTAGGATCGACGCGAGAACCGCATCCGACGACAAGGCGCCGCATGGGAACCGCTCGAGTCACGGCGAGGCAGGTGGCAGAGGCGGCCCAGGTGTCGCAGGCCACCGTCAGCTACGTGCTGAACAACAAATCGCTGACGCGGATCCCGGAGGAGACCCGGCGCCGCGTCCTCGAAGCCGCCCGCGAGCTGAACTACACCCCTTCCGCGGCCGCCCGCGCGCTGCGCCTCGGGCGGTCGGACATCGTGCTGATCGTGCTCCCGGACTGGCCTCTGGGATACGCGATGTCGGGGTTCGTGGACGGCCTCACCGAGCAGCTCGAACAGCTGAACCTCCAGCCGGTCATCCGCCGGCTGAAGAAGGGGATGCCCGTCGGCGAGCTGTGGCAGGCGATCTCACCGGCGGCCGTCCTGCTCCTGGACGACGTGGGCAGGGGCGAGCGGGCGTCGATGGAGAGCACCGGCATCTTCGTCGCGCAGGGGCTCCTGTGGGACGAGGAGCACACCGAGAACCCGCTGCTCGCGCGCGGCAGCCTGGTGGGCGCGCTCCAGGTGGAGCACCTGGCGGCACGGGGGCACCGACGCATCGGATACCTCGCACCGAAGGCCGAACACGACCAGCTCTTCCGCCGGTTGCGGATCGAGGGGGCCGAGGCGGCCTGCCTCGACCTCGGCCTCGACCGACCGCACGTCGAGAACACGGACCTCACGCCGGAAGGGGCCGCGGCGGCGCTCCAGCGCTGGTGGGACGTCCCCGCCGACGATCGCGTGACCGGGGTCTGCGTCTACAGCGACGACTACGCCTTCGCCCTCCTCAGCGCCATGCGCCGCCTCGGCGTCTCGGCACCGGGGGACCTCGCCGTGATCGGGGCCGACAACATCCCGCTCGGCCCGTTCGCCGACCCTCCGCTGACGACCATCGACCACAACCAGGCCGTGCTGGTCGCCCACCTCGCCCGTGTCCTCGTCAGCGGCATCCAAGGCGACACGCCACCGGCCACTCCCCCGCTGCACCCCACCCTCGTCATCCGGGAGAGCGCCTGACGGGGCCTCCGCGGCACGGCGGCGGACTCGCGGGGCCGAGCCGACCGGGCTCCCGGCCGGCGACACCGCCGGGGCGCGCACCGCGCCGGGCTCCGCAATCCCTTGAACGCCCCGCACCGCCCCGCATCCGTACGGCAGACGCGAGGGAGTCGGCCGCGCCGCGCCTCTCCCCCCACGCCGCAACGCCCCCAGAGCCAAGGCCAACCGGGCGACACGCCTTCGGAATTGGGCCGGATGCCGAAGAACCGACGCGCCTGATGCCACCCGTGGCACCGGCGGGACGGACCGCGTTCGGTGCGGACCGTCGCCGGGGCCGCCGGTGCGGTTGTGCCGGGGATTGACGCCACCCCTACTTAGAGTAGCCTTGCCTAAGTTGACTGTCTCCGGAGGGTGGCCGGTGGGATCAGGGGAACTGTCGGGGCGGGACGTCCTGACACGCTCGGTCAGGGGGCAGGGGCGGCGCGTCGCGCTCGGTGCGCTGCTCGGCTGCGTGCACCAGCTCGGGGAGGCTCTGGTCCCCGTACTGATCGGTGTCGTCATCGACCAGGCGGTGGCCGGGCAGGACGCCGGCCGGCTCGCGCTCTGGCTGGCCGTACTGGCCGTCATGTACGTGTGCCTGTCGTGGAGTTTCCGGCTCGGCGCACGGGCCGGTGAGCGCGGTGCCGAAGAGGCCGCGCACGAACTGCGGCTGGCGATCGTGCGCCGTGTGCTCGATCCGCGCGGCGGGGCCGAGGACGACCGGCTCTCGGGCGAACTCGCCAATGTCGCCACCGAGGACGCCAAACGCGTCGGCGCCGTCAACATGGCGCTGATGAGCGGGACATGGGCCGTCGCGGGCATCACCGTCGCCGCCGTGGCACTGCTGCTGACCTCCCTGACGCTGGGCCTGATCGTGCTGCTGGGCACGCCCGTGCTGCTGTGGCTCGGGCATCTGCTCAGCAAGCCGTTGGAGCGGCGCAGCGAGGCCGAGCAGGACCGGGCCGCGGGCGCGGCGGGGGTCGCGGCCGACCTGGTGGCCGGGCTGCGGGTGCTCAAGGGACTCGGCGCCCAGCAGGCGGCCGTCGAGCGGTACCGCCGCACCAGCAGGGTCTCCCTCGCGGCCACCCTGCGCGCCGCGCGCGCCGAGTCGTGGCAGACCGGACTGGTGCTCGCCCTCACCGGCGGGTTCATCGCGCTGATCGCCTGGGTGGGCGGACGGCTGGCGCTCGAAGGCTCCCTGACCCTGGGCCAGTTGGTGTCGGCGGTGGGGCTCGCCCTCTTCCTGCTGGGGCCGTTGGAGACGTTCGCCTGGGTCAACGCCGAACTGGCGCAGGGGCGGGCCTCCGCCGCCCGGATCGCGGACGTGCTCGCCGTCCCGCCGGCCGTCGTCGGCGGGGACGAGCCGGTCGCGGGCGTGGTGCGTGGGGAGTTGCGGCTGCGCGGGGTCAGGTTCGGCGGGCTGGCGGGGCTCGACCTCGATGTGCCCGCCGGGCGGCTGACCGGGATCGCCGTCACCGATCCGGCCTGCGCCGAGGACCTGTTGAGCTGTCTGGGCCGGGAGGCCGACCCCGAGTCCGGATCGGTCGAGCTGGACGGGGTACCGCTGACCCGGCTGGACCCGGCGGGACTGCGCGCCGCGGTGCTGGTCGCCGCGCACGACGCCGCCCTGTTCGAGGGTTCCCTGGCCGGGAACGTCGTTCCGGAGGGCGAGAGCGGGCGGGGGAAGCCGGATCCGCTCACCGATGCCGCCATGGCCGCCGCCGACGCCGACGAGGTCGCCCGGTCCCTGCCGCACGGCGCGGCCACCGGGGTGGGCGAGGGCGGGCGCACCCTGTCCGGCGGACAGCGCCAGCGCGTCCTGCTCGCCCGCGCCCTGCGCGCCGGGCCTCCCGTGCTGGTCGTGCACGATCCGACGACCGCCGTGGACGCGGTCACCGAAGCCCGTGTCGCCGAAGGGCTCCGCGAGTTGAGAGAGGGACGCACGACGGTCGTGGTGACCAACAGCCCGGCGCTGCTCGCCGTGACCGACCGGGTGGTGCTGCTGGACGGCGGCCGGGTCGGGGCCGAGGGCACCCACGCCGAACTCGCCCGCACCCACCAGGCCTACCGTACGGCGGTGCTGGCATGACCGGGACCGACGGGCCGGACGCCGCCGAGCGCACCCTGCTGCCCACCGCCACCCCCGCCCGCACCTGGGCGGCCGTCCGTGAACTGCTGCGTCCGAACCGGGCGTTGGCCGCGGCCGGGTTCGGCACGATGGTCATCGCCACAGCCGTCGGACTGCTCACCCAGCCGCTGCTCGGGCACATCGTCGACGCGGTCACCGAGCACCGCTCCCCCGACGCGCTCACCTGGCCGGTGCTCGCGCTGGCCGGGGTCGCCCTCGTGCAGGGTGTCACGACCGCGCTGGGCATGTCCCTGGTCTCCCGGCTCGGCGAGACCGCACTCGCGCGGCTGCGTGAACTGTTCGTGGAACGCGCCCTGTCACTGCCGCTGGAGCGGCTGGAGCGCGCGGGCTCGGGCGACCTCAACGCCCGGGTCACCCGCGACGTCTCCCGGGTCGCCGACGCGGTCCGCACCGCCCTGCCCGAACTGGCCCGCTCGGCGCTGTCGATCGTACTGACCCTGGGCGCCCTCGCCCTGCTGGACTGGCGGTTCCTGCTGGCCGCGCTGATCGCCGTGCCCGTACAGGCACACACCGCCCGCTGGTACGTGCGCAACGCCGTGCCCCTGTACGCACAGGAGCGGATCGCGACCGGGGCACAGCAGCAGCAGTTGCTGGACACCATCGGCGGGGCGCGGACGGTCCGGGCGTACCGGCTGCAGGACGGCCACGCCCGCCGGGTCGACGAGTGCTCGCGGGCGGCGGTGGAGCTGACCATGCGCGGGGTCCGGCTGGTGCTGCGCTTCTACAGCAGGCTGCACATCGCGGAGTACATGGGTCTCGCCGCCGTGCTCGTGACCGGGTTCCTGCTGGTGCGGTCCGGTGCCGCCTCGGTCGGCACGGCGACGGCCGCCGCGCTGTACTTCCACAGCCTCTTCGGGCCGGTCAACACCGCGCTCGTGCTGCTCGACGACGCCCAGTCGGCGACGGCCGGACTGGCCCGGCTGGTCGGGGTGGTCGACGAACCCGTACCGACGGTCCCGGAGAACACAGGGGGCACGGAGGGTGCGGGCGGCGCCGGTGGCGCGGGCGGCCGTGCGGACGCCGCGTCGGGTCCGCACGCGGTCACGGTCACCGGGGTCACCCACGCCTATGTGCCCGGCCGGCCGGTCCTGCACGGTGTCGACCTGGTGGTGGGGCCCAAGGAGCGGGTCGCGCTGGTCGGCACCACCGGGGCGGGCAAGACGACGCTGGCCAAGCTGGTGGCCGGGCTGCACCGGCCGGAGGCCGGACGGGTCGACGTCGGCGGCGCCGAACCGGACGCGTCCGGCCGTCTGGTGGGGCTCGTCACCCAGGAGGTGCACGTCTTCGCCGGGCCGCTCGCCGACGACCTGCGGCTGGCCCGCCCCGAGGCGGGCGACGAGGAGCTGCGGGAGGCGCTGGCCACGGTGGGCGCCCTCGGCTGGGCCGAGGCGCTGCCGGAGGGGCTGGACACGGTCGTCGGCGACGGCGGCCACCGGCTGACCGCCGACCGCGCCCAGCAACTGGCGCTGGCGCGGCTGCTGTTGGCGGACCCCCCGGTCGTCGTGCTGGACGAGGCGACCGCGGAGGCCGGCAGTTCGGGCGCCCGGCTGCTCGACGAGGCCGCCGAGCGGGCGCTGCGGGGCCGTACGGCGCTGGTCGTGGCCCACCGGCTGAGCCAGGCCGCCGCCGCGGACCGGGTGGTCCTGCTGGACGGCGGACGGGTCGTGGAGGAGGGCACCCATGACGAGCTGCTGGCAGCCCGCGGCCGGTACGCCGCCCTGTGGCGGGCCTGGGCGGACCACCGCGCGCCCGACGACGAACCGGCCACCGCGGACACCCCCGGCTGACGCCCCGCAGGCCCGCAGGCCCGCACGGGATTCCACGCGCCCCGACAGACCCCGCAGATCCGTTCGGCTCCGCAGGACCACCGCTGACACCCCCGCAGGACCCGTCGCAGGACCCGTCTCCACAGAACAGAAGGATCACCCGATGCCCCGCGCCACCAGAGTCTCCAGGCTCACCGGCCTGCTCGCCTCCGTACTCCTGCTCACGGCGACGGCGGTCGCCTGCGGCTCCGCCGGCTCCGACGACGACTCCGGCTCGTCCTCGACCGGCGGGTCCGGTTCGTCGGCGTCCGCCGGCGCCTTCCCCGTGACGATCGCCCACAAGTACGGCAACACGACGATCAAGTCCGAGCCCAAGCGGATCGTGACCGTCGGTCTCACCGACCAGGACGCCGTCCTCGCCCTCGGCAAGGTGCCGGTCGGCACCACCGAATGGCTGGGCGGCTACAAGGGCGCGATCGGCCCGTGGGCCGAGGACAAGCTGGGCAGCGCGGCCGCGCCGACCGTGCTGAAGGACACCGGCACCGGACCGCAGGTGGAGAAGATCGCCGCACTCAAGCCGGATCTGATCCTCGCCGTCTACTCGGGGCTGACGAAGGCCCAGTACGAGAACCTGTCGAAGTTCGCGCCGGTCGTCGCCCAGCCCAAGCAGTACAACGACTACGGCGTGCCGTGGCAGGAGCAGACCGAGGAGATCGGGCAGGCGCTCGGCAAGGCGGACCAGGCCAAGACGCTGGTGTCGGGTGTCGAGGCCAAGTTCGCGGCGGCCAAGAAGGCGCACCCCGAGTTCGCCGACGCCGGCGCGGTCATGGCGACGCCCTACGAGGGCACGTTCGTCTTCGGCAGCCAGGACCCGCGCTCCCGGCTCCTGTCCGACCTGGGCTTCTCGCTGCCGAAGGACCTCGACAAGGTGATCGGGGACCAGTTCGGCGCGAACATCAGCAAGGAGCGCTTCGACCTGCTCGACCAGGACGTGGACGTCTGGATCGTGCCGGACACCACCACGGCGGTCACCAAGCTGCACAAGGACAAGGTCTACGCCGACCTGAACGTGGTGAAGCAGGGGCGTGAGGTCTTCATCAAGGAGACCAGCGACTACGGCAACGCGGTGTCCCTGTCGACCGTGCTGAGCATCCCCTACGTGCTGGACCGCCTGGTGCCGCAGCTGGCGGCGGCGGTGGACGGCAAGGCCTCGACGAAGGTGACGCAGCCGGCGTCCTGACCTGCCCCCCCTGCCGGCGGGAGACCGAGGCCCGCCCGCTCGATGCCTGTGCCGCCCGAGGGCACCGGCATCGAGCGGGCTTGCGTGACCTGCTGTCGGGCTCGGACCGGCCCGCGTGCTCTTGGGCGCCTACCCCTCGGCCGTGGCGGCCTCGGGGGTCTGTCCGGCGACGCCCGTCCTGTGTGTGCTCCGGATGACGAGCGCGGTGAGGACGCCGGCCAGCAGGCCCCAGAAGGCTGAGCCGACGCCCAGCAGCGTCACCCCGGACGCGGTCGCCAGGAAGGTGACGGCGGCCGCCTCCCGCCAGTCCTCGTCGGCGAGCGCCGACGACAGGGAGTTGATGATGGTGTTGAGCAGCCCGAGGCCGGCGATCCCGGCGATCAGGGCCTTGGGCAGGGCGATGAGCAGGGCGGCGACGGTGCCGCCGAACACGGCGATGCACAGGTAGAACACTCCGGCCCACACGCCCGCCAGGAACCGCCGGTCGCGGTCCTCGTGCGCCTGGGGGCCGGTGCAGATCGCCGCGGTGATCGCCGCGAGGTTGAGCCCGAAGCAGCCGAACGGGGCGAGCAGCAGGTTGACCGCGCCGGTGCAGCCGACCAGCGGGGAGACGGGTACCTGGTAGCCGTCGTTGCGCAGCACCGCGACGCCCGCCAGGTTCTGCGACGCCATGGTCACCACGAACAGCGGCAGTCCGGCACCGACGATCACCTGCCAGGAGAACTCGGGCGCGGTGAAGACCGGTGCGGCGAGCGACACATCGACGTTCCCCAGGTGCACCGAGCCGGACACCGAGGCCGCGACGGCGCCCGTGGCCAGGGCGGCGACGACCGCATACCGCGGCAGCAACCGGCGGCACACCAGATACACCGCGAACATGGGGAACACCGTGCCGAAGCTGTCGCGCATCGCGCTGAACAGCCCGGTGCCGAACCTGACGAGGATCCCGGCGAGGAGGCCCGCCGTGAGCGCCACCGGGATGCGGTCCATGACGCGCGCGAACCAGCCCGTGAGCCCGCTGACCGTGATCAGCGCCGCGGACACCACGAACGCGCCGACCGCCTGCGCCATGGTCGCGCCCAGCAGCCCGGTGGCCAGCACGGCGGCGCCCGGCGTGGACCAGGCGGTGACCACGGGCGTACGGAAACGCAAGGACAGGCCGATGCTCGTCGCGCTCATCCCGACGCCCAGCGCAAGCATCCACGAGGCCAGTTCGCCGGCGGACGCGCCCGCGGCCCTGGCAGCGGTGAAGACGACGGCTGCGGAACTGGCGGTGCCGACCAGCACGGCTATCAGGCCGGCGACGACGGCCGAGGGAGGCGCCGTTCGCCGCGCCAAATGAGACAGCGACTTCATGAGCCCGTGATCGTACCGGAGCAGGCGCCGCCTGCAGCACTCATGTTCCTCTCCCCTGATCCTCTCCCCAACTCGCGCTCCGCGCTCCGCTTGACGTGGTCGCCGCGAGGGCCGCGGGGAGCGTCGTCACGCCGTCGGACGCGCGGAAGTGGCCTGATCCGACGATGACTTGGGGCGGTGCTCTCAGGAGAGCGGCGAGGCGGTCGGTGTGGGCCGGCGGTACGTAGGGGCTGCTGGTGCCCGCGCGCGGCCTCAACGGCTACCGGGCCTACGCCGATTCCGACGTCGCGCGTGGCCCGGATCAGGACGATGATCGCCGCGGGCCTCGGAACCACGGTCATCCGGCGTTACCTCGACTGCGCGCGTTCCGGCGAGCACGGTGTGCCTCTCGCCATGTGCCCCGGCCTTCGGGCCGAGCTGGATGCCCTGGCGCGACGCCTCGACGCGAAGGAGGTCTCGCTCAGGGAGACGTGGCAGCGGCTCTCGGCGCTCGCCTCCCCGGCACCGGCTTGCACCGCCGGACGCCGCGCAGAGCACCTGCCGGGCTGATCCCGCTCAGCCGCGGCGGGATCGGCGGTGAGGGGGCCGGTCCCGGACCGGCCCCCTCACCTTCGTGTGTCAGGCTCCTTCGACGAGGCTCCTCGGGCGCAGGTCCGTCCAGTTGGTCTCGATGTGGTCCAGGCACTCCTGCCGGGCGGCCGGCCCGTGGACGACGGTCCAGCCGGCCGGTACGTCCACGAAGTCGGGCCACAGGCTGTGCTGGCCCTCGTCGTTGACGAGGACGGTGTAGACGCCGTCGGGGTTCTCGAACGGGTTGCTCATGTCAGTGGGTCCTTGCCTTCCGGTCGGTGCGGTGCGGTGCGGGGTTGATCGGTCGGATGTGCGGTGGGGTCTGGGGTCTGAGGTCTGGGGTCTCGCGTCTGGGAACGGGGTCTGGGTCTGTGGTCCGGGTCTGTGGTCCGGGGGTCAGTTCAGTTCGTCCGCGCGGCGCACCAGCGCGGTCAGCGCCCGGAACCAGGTGTCGGCCAGTTCCCGGACCGCGTCCTCGGTGAGAAGTCCGGCCGCGTACGCCCAGTGGGCGCTGAGCTCCGGGCCCGCGGGCCGGTCCTCGGTGAGGGCGTTGAGCGTGAGCGCGTGGGACATCGGCATGCCCGGGTCGGCGTCGAGGTCGGCGGCGTCCTCCTCCGGGGCGTAGGACCAGTCCGCGGCCTCCGGGCGGCCGAAGCGGCCCATGTAGTTGAACTCGATCTGCGGCTGGGCGAGTTCGGCGAGACGGGGGCCGGTCCCGGGGTTCAGGTGGCGCAGCAGGCCGTGGCCGATGCCGGCCGCGGGCAGGGCGGTGAGGTGGTCGCGGATCCGGGCCACGGCCGCGTCGAGGGCGGGGCCGCCGGCGAGGGCGTCGGCCGTGCCCGGGTCGAGCCTGACCGGGACGACGCTGGTGAACCAGCCGACCGTACGGGACAGGTCGGCGGCGCCCGCGAGGTCCTCCTCGCGGCCATGGCCCTCCAGGTCGACCAGGACGGGCCCGCCGGCCGCCGCGCCCTGCTCGCTGCGGGCGGCCCGCCAGTCGCCGACGGCCATGGCGAACGCGGTGAGCAGGACGTCGTTGACGCTCGCTCCGAAGGCGGCCGGGGCGCGGCTCAGCAGGGGGCCGGTGATGTCGGCGGGCAGGGTGAGGGAGAGGTAGCGGGTGGTGGCGACCGTGTCCCGCGCGGGGTCGAGGGGCCGGGGCAGGGGCAGTTCGGCGCCGGGTGCGAGGACGTCGGTCCACCAGGGCAGCTCGTCCTCGGTGGCCGGGTCGCCGGCGCGGGTGCCGAGCAGCCGCGACCAGCGGGCGAACGACAGCTCCACCGGCGCCGGTTCGGGGGCTCGGCCGCCTCGGGCGGCGGCCCAGGCGCCGGCCAGGTCGGGGAGCAGCACGCGCCAGGAGACGCCGTCGACCACCAAGTGGTGGACGAGGAGCAGCAGCCGCCCGGGGTGGTCGGGTCCGGCGTCGAACCAGACCGCCCGTACCATCGCCCCTTCCTCCGGGGCGAGTTGGCGCAGGGCGGTCGCACCGTGCCGGGTGACGGCGGCTCGCAGTGCGGAATCGTCGGCGTCCCGTACGTCGACCCGGGTGAGCCAGGCGCGTACGTCGGTGTCCTGTGCGGCCGGAACCCACAGGGTGGGCTCCGGTTCGCGCACGAGCCGGGCGCGGAGCATGTCGTGCCGTCCGGCGAGGGCGCCGAGCACGTCCAGCAGGCCGGGTTCGGTCAGGTCGGCCGGGGTGCGCAGGAGGGCCGCCTGGTGGTAGGCGTCGAGCGGGCCGCCGCGGTCGAGCAGGGCGCGCATGATCGGGGTGAGGGGGACGGTTCCGGTGCCGTCGTCGTGGGCGGTGTGCCGCTCCCCCGCGCCCAGGGTCACGGCGACGGCTGCCAGGGCGGCGACGGTGCGGTGCTGGAGGACCTGTCGGGGCGTGATCCGCAGGCCGCCGGAGCGGGCACGGGCGACGAGCTGCATGGCGACGATGCTGTCGCCGCCGAAGGCGAAGAAGTCGTCGTCCGTGCCGATCGCCTCGGCGGGCAGGCCGAGGGTGTCGGCGAACAGGTCGCGCAGGGTCCGCTCGGTGTCGTTCTCGGGGGCCCGGCCGCCGCCGGAGGCGGTGAAGTCGGGGGCGGGCAGGGCGGCCCGGTCCAGCTTGCCGTTGGACAGCAGCGGCAGCCTCTCCAGGACGACGACGGCGGCCGGGACCATGTAGTCGGGCAGGGCGGCCGCGGCATGCGCCCGCAGTTCCTGGCCGTCGGCGCTCTGGCCGTCGGTGTCCTGGGCGACGGTGTACGCGATCAACTGCCTGATTCCCGGGCGGTGTTCGCGGGCCACGACGACGCTCTGGGCGACCGCCGGATGGGTGTCGAGCGCCGCCTCGATCTCGGCGAGTTCGACCCGGTAGCCGCGGATCTTGACCTGGTCGTCGGTGCGTCCGGCGAACTCCAGGAGGCCGTCCTCGGTCCAGCGGGCCAGGTCCCCGGTGCGGTACATCCGCTCCCCCGGCATCCCGAAGGGGTCGGCGACGAACCGTTCGGCGGTGAGGTCCGGCCGGTCCAGGTAGCCGCGGGCCAGGCCCGGGCCGGACAGGTACAGCTCGCCGGTGACGCCGGGCGGGACCGGGCGCAGGGCGGTGTCCAGGACGTAGGCGCGGGAGTGGTGGACGGGGCGTCCGACGACCGGGCGGGCGCTGTCGCGGACCCGTCCGACGAGGGCGTCGACGGTGGCCTCGGTGGGGCCGTACAGGTTGACCCCCTCGGTGCCGGGGAGGGCGGCGAGCCGCTGCCACAGCGAGTCGGGGACGGCCTCGCCGCCGAAGCCGACCAGGGTGAGCGGGCAGTCGCCGTCGGGGCCGACGAGTCCGCTGTCCGCCATGCGGGCCAGCAGGGACGGGGTGACCTCGATGAAGTCGATGTCACGGTCGCGGACGAAGGCGGCGAGGAGTTCGGGGTCGCGGCGGGTGTCGTCGTCGGCGATGTGCAGGGCGTGGCCGTCGAGCAGCCACAGCTGCGGCTGCCAGGAGGCGTCGAAGGAGAACGACCAGGCGTGGGCGACGCGCAGGTGGCGGCGGCCGGTGCGGTCCTTGGCGAGGTCGTGCAGGTCGTGGCGGTGGCTGTGGAAGAGGTTGGCGACGCCGCGCTGGGTGACGACGACGCCCTTGGGGCGGCCGGTGGAGCCGGAGGTGTAGATGACGTAGGCGGGGTGGTCGGGGCCGGGGGCGACGGGGTCGGCCTGCGGCAGGCCGTGGGCGGGGGCGTCGAGGAGGAGGACGGGGGTGTCGCCGGCGGGCAGGCCGGTGGCGGTGTCGCCCGTGGCGAGGACCAGCACCGGGCGGGCGTCGGCGAGCATGGCGGTGAGGCGGCCGGCGGGCAGGTCGGGGTCGAGGGGCAGATAGGCGGCGCCCGCCTTCATCACGGCGAGGATCGCGGCGATGTGGTCGGCGGTGCGGGGCAGCGCGAGGGCCACCAGCCGTTCGGGGGCGGCGCCGTACCCGGCCAGGGTGCGCGCCAACTCGGTGCTTCGGGCGTCGAGTTCGGCGAAGGTCCAGGTGGTGCGGCCGTCGGTGACGGCGATCGCGTCCGGGGTGGCGGCGGCCTGGGCCGCGAACAGCGCCGGTACCGTGCCGAGGCGTTCGGCGGCCGGGAGGGCGGTGTCGTTCCAGGTCTCCAGGACGGTGTACCGGTCCTCGGAGCCGAGCAGGTCGAGGCGGCCGACGGGCCGGTCCGGGTCGGCGGCCATGCCGGTGAGCAGACCGGTCAGGGCGTCCGTGATCCGCCGTACGGCGGCCGGTTCGAACAGGTCGGGGCGGAACTCGGCGGTCACCCGGAGCCGTTCGGCGGGTTCGACGGCCCAGGCGAGCGGGTAGTGCGTGGAGTCGGCGTGGTCGCGGACGGTGACGCGCGGCGCATCGCCGGTCTCCTCGTCGGGCTCGGCCACCGGGTAGGACTCGAACACCACGAGGGTGTCGAAGAGTTCACCGAGTCCGGCGGCGCGCTGGATGTCGGCGAGGCCGAGGTGCTGGTGGGCGATGAGCCGGGACTGCTCGTCCTGGAGCCGCTCCAGCAGGGCGGCCGTGCTCTCCCCGGGGCGGACGCGCACCCGGACCGGGAGCGTGTTGATGAACAGGCCGATCATCGCCTCGGAGCCGGGCAGTTCGGGTGAGCGGCCGGCGACGGTGGCGCCGAACACCACGTCCTCGCGGCCGGTGAGGCGGCCGAGCAGGACGCCCCAGGCCGCCTGTACGAGGGTGTTGACGGTGACGCCCCGGCGGCGGGCGAACGCCTCCAGTTCCGCGGTGCGCTCGGCGTCCAGTTCCACGGTGTGGGTGTGCGGGACGGTGGCGGCCCGGTCGGGGTCGGCGGGCGCGAGCCGGGTGGGCTCGGCGAGACCCGCGAGCGCCTCGGTCCAGGCGGCGCGGGCGATGGCCGGGTCCTGGGCGGCCAGCAGCCGCAGATGGGCGCGGTAGGGGGCGAGCGGGGCCGGGGTGCGGCCCTCGTAGCGGGCCCACAGCTCGGCGGTGAGCAGGGGCAGCGACCAGCCGTCGAGCAGCAGGTGCTGGTGGGAGAGGACCAGCCGGTGGCGGCCGTCGGCGACCCTGGCCAGCAACACCCTGAGCAGCGGGGGGTGTTCGGGGTCGAAGCGGCGCCGCTCCTGCTCCAGCAGCCGGGTCCACTCCCCGGGTTCCCCGGTCAGGTCGAGCTGCCTCCAGGGCAGTACGGCGGTACGCGGTACGACGGCCACGGGCCGCCCCGAGGACAGGTGGCGGAAGCCGCTGCGCAGGTTCTCGTGGGCGTCGAGCAGGTCCTGGGCGGCGGCCCGCATCCGGTCGGCGTCCAGGGCGCCCTCCAGGTCGTAGGAGACCTGGACGGTGTAGACGTCCGGGCCGTCGTCGCCGGAGTCCAGGGCCGCGTGGAAGAGGAGTCCGGCCTGGAGCGGGGAGACGGGCAGGACGTCGGTGCCGGCGGGCAGGGCGGCGAGTTCGGCGCGCTCGGCGTCGGTGAGGTCGAGCAGGGCCGTGTCCTCGCCCCGCTCCTCGGTGGTGGCCGCCGTGGTCACGGCGGCGAGTGCGGCGACCGACTTGTGGCGGAAGACGTCGCGCGGGCTGAACGCCAGCCCGGCGGCGCGGGCCCTGGCGACCAGTTGCATGGCGACGATGCTGTCCCCGCCGAGGGCGAAGAAGTCGTCGCTCGCACCGACCCGTTCCAGGCCGAGCACCTCGGCCACCAGGGCGCCGAGGGTCTCCTCCAGCGGGGTGCGCGGCCGGGTGTCGGTGACCTCGGCGGCGAAGTCGGGGGCGGGCAGGGCCCGGCGGTCCAGCTTGCCGTTGGGGGTGAGCGGGAGGGTGTCGAGGGTGAGGACGGCGGCCGGGACCATGTGCTCGGGCAGGGCGGTGGCGGCGTGGGCGCGCAGGGCCGCGGTGTCGACGCTCGCGCCGGGGGCCGGGACGGCGTAGGCCACGAGCCGTTCGTCACGGACGAGGACGGTGGCGTGGGCGACGGACGGGTGGGCGGTGAGGACGGCCTCGACCTCGCCCGGTTCGATGCGGAAGCCGCGCAGCTTGACCTGGTCGTCGGTGCGGCCCAGGTACTCCAGTTCGCCGTCCGCCGTCCAGCGGGCCAGGTCGCCGGTGCGGTACATGCGGCTGCCCGCGGGGCCGTACGGGTCGGCGACGAACCGCTCGGCGGTGAGCCCGGGGCGGCCCAGGTAGCCGCGGGCCAACTGGACACCGGCCAGGTAGAGTTCGCCGGCCACGCCGGGCGGCACCGGGCGCAGTGCGGCGTCCAGGACATGGGTGCGGGTGTTGCGGACCGGGCGGCCGATCGGCACGACGGCCGGGTCGGCGGGAACCTCGTGGGCGGTGACGTCGACGGAGGCCTCGGTGGGTCCGTACAGGTTGTGCAGGCGGCTGCCCGGCAGGACCTGGCGGCAGCGGGCGGCGAGCGGCGCGGGCAGCGCCTCGCCGCTGCACATCACCTGGCGCAGGCCGGTGCAGTCGGCGGCGGTGGGCTCGTCGAGGAAGGCGCGCAGCATCGACGGCACGAAGTGGGCGGTGGTGATGTGCTCGCGGCGGATCAGGGCGGCCAGGTAGGCGGGGTCCTGGTGGCCTTCCGGGCGGGCCACGACCAGGGTGGCGCCGGTGGTCAGCGGCCAGAAGAACTCCCACACCGACACGTCGAAGCCCGCCGGGGTCTTCTGGAGCACCCGGTCCTCGGCGGTGAGCCGGTAGGTGTCCTGCATCCACAGCAGCCGGTTGGCGATGCCCTGGTGGGGGACGGTGACCCCCTTGGGGCGGCCGGTGGATCCGGAGGTGTAGATGACGTAGGCGGGGTGGCGGGGGTCGTAGGAGGTGGGCAGCGGGGCGTCGGCGGGGTGCTCGGGGGTGCCGTCGGCGGTCACCGTGAGGCGGGGTACGGCGGTGTCCGGGAGGGTGACGCCGTCGGTGGTGACCAGGCAGACGGGTCCGGCGTCCGTGAGCGTGTAGGCGAGCCGCTCGGCGGGGTGGCCGGTGTCGAGGGGCAGGTAGGCGGCGCCCGCGCGGTGCACGGCGAGCAGGGTGACGACGAGGGCGACGGAGCGCGGGAGGGCCACGGCGACCGTCGTCTCGGCCCGGGCGCCGTGCGCGGCCAGGGTGTGGGCGAGCCGCTCCACCCGCAGGTCGAGTTCGGCGTAGCTGAGCGCGGCTCCCTCGAAGACGAGGGCCGTGGCCCCGGGCGTGCGGGCCGCCTGGGCGCGGAACAGCTCGGGGAGGGTGAGGTCGGGGACGGGCCCTGCGGTGTCGTTCCAGGCGCCGAGGACGAGGGCGCGTTCCTCCTCGCGCAGGACGTCGAGGGTGCCGACGCGCCGGCCGGGGTCGGCGGCGACCTGCGCGAGCAGTGACTCCAGGCGTCGGGCGAGGAGTTCGGCGGTGTGCTCGTCGAAGAGGTCGGCGCTGTACTCGATCCAGCCGTCGATGTGCTCGCCGCGCTCCACGAAGTCGAAGCTGAGGTCGAACTTGGCGCTGTCCTGGCCGACGGTCTCGCGGCGGACGGCGAGGCCGGGCAGCACGGGTGCGTCGCCCTGTCCCGCGAGGTGGACGACCATCACCTGGAACAACGGGTGCCGGGCGAGGGAGCGTTCGGGGTTGAGGGCCTCCACCAGCCGCTCGAAGGGCAGGTCCTGGTGTTCGTAGGCGGCGAGGTCGGTGTCCCGGACCCGGGCGAGGAGTTCGGCGAAGGTGGGGTCGCCGGTCAGGTCGGTGCGCAGGACCAGGGAGTTGACGAAGAAGCCGACCAGGTCTTCGAGGGATTCGTCGGTGCGGCCGGAGACCGGGGCGCCGAGCGGGATGTCGTCGCCGGCGCCGAGCCGGTGCAGCAGGGCGGCGACGGCGGCCTGGGCCACCATGAACATGCTGACGCCGTGCTCGCGGGCGAGACCCCGCAGGGCGCCGGCCAGGGCGGGCGGGACGGCGAAGCCGGTGGTGGAGCCGCGGCCGGTGGGCTCGGCGGGGCGCGGCCGGTCGGTGGGCAGGTCGAGCTCGGCGGGTAGGCCGCGCAGGGTCTCGGTCCAGTGGGCGAGAAGGGCGGGTTCGGTCGCGGCCAGCAGGTCGCGCTGCCAGAGCGTGTAGTCGGTGTAACCCGTGGGCAGCGGGGCCCAGTCGGGGGACCGGCCCGTGCTGCGGGCCGCGTAGGCGGTGGAGAGGTCGGCGAGGAAGGGCCGGTCGGACCACTCGTCGGTGGCGATGTGGTGCAGCAGGAGCAGCAGGACGTGCTCGTCGGCGCCGGTCTCGAACAGGGTGGCCCGGATGGGGAGTTCGCGTTCCAGGTCGAAGACGTGACCGGCCTGCCGGGTGAGGTCCTCGACGGCGGCGGTCTCCAGCGGCACGTGGCTGTGCGCCGGGTCCAGGACGTGCTGGTGCGGGACTCCGTCGACGGCAGGGAAGACGGTCCGCAGGGGGGTGTGCCGGGCGGCCACGTCGTTCAGGGCGGCCTGGAGGGCGGCCCGGTCGAGGGCTCCGGTGAGCCGCCAGGCGGAGGGGAGGTTGTAGGCGGTGCTCGCGCCGTCGACCTGGGCGAGCAGCCAGAGCCGGCGCTGCGCGGAGGACAGCGGGAGCAGGCCGGGGCGCGGGCGCGGGGTGGCCGGCCCGGGCCGGGTCGCGGCGGCGGTGCCGGTGCGGGGGGCGAGCAGGGCCACCGTCGGGGCCTCGAAGACCGCGCGGACGGTCAGGTCGGTGCCGAGCGCGGTGCGGACGCGGCTGGCCAGGCGCATGGCGAGCAGCGAGTGTCCGCCAAGGGCGAAGAAGTCGTCGTCCGCGCCGATCCGTTCGAGCCCGAGGACGTCGGCGAACAGGGCGGCGAGGATCTCCTCGCGGGGGCCGCGGGGCGGGGTGCCGTCGTCGGTGGCGGCGGTGTACTCGGGGGCGGGCAGGGCCTTGCGGTCGAGCTTGCCGTTGGGGGTGAGCGGCAGCGCGTCGAGGGTGACGTAGGCGGCCGGGACCATGTGGGCGGGGAGCGCGGCGGCGGCGTGGGCGCGCAGTGCGGTCGCGTCCACCACCGGTCCCGTGGCGGGGACGACGTAGGCCACGAGGGTCTGGTCGCGGACGGCGACGGTGGCGTGGGCGACGGCCTGGTGGGCGGCGAGCACGGCCTCGATCTCGCCGGGCTCGACGCGGAAGCCGCGCACCTTGACCTGGTCGTCGGTGCGGCCCAGGTACTCCAGTTCGCCGTCCGCCGTCCAGCGGGCCAGGTCGCCGGTGCGGTACATGCGGCTGCCCGCCGGGCCGTGGGGGTCGGCGACGAACCGCTCGGCGGTCAGTCCGGGCCGGTCCAGGTAGCCGCGGGCCAGCTGGCCGCCGGCCAGGTACAGCTCGCCGGGGACGCCGGGCGGCACCGGGCGCAGCCCGGCGTCCAGGACGTACAGGCGGGTGTTCCAGACCGGGCGGCCGATGGGCACGTCCGTCGCGTCGGGGCCGATCTCGGTGGCGGTGACGTCGACGGAGGCCTCGGTGGGGCCGTACAGGTTGTGCAGTCCGGCGCCGAGGACCTCGTGGAAGCGGCGGGTGAGCGGGGCCGGCAGCGCCTCCCCGCTGCACAGCACGCGGCGCAGGCCGGTGCAGTGGGCGGCGGCCGGCTCCTCCAGGAAGAGCTGGAGCATGGAGGGTACGAAGTGGACGGTGGTGACGTTCTGTTCGCGGATCAGCGCGGCCAGGTAGGCGGGGTCGCGGTGGCCCTCGGGCCGGGCGAGGACCAGGCCGGCGCCGGTGATCAGCGGCCAGAAGAACTCCCACACCGACACGTCGAAGCTGGACGGGGTCTTCTGCAGCACCCGGTCCTCGGCCGTGAGCCCGTACGCGTCCTGCATCCACAGCAGGCGGTTGACGATGCCCTCGTGCGGGACGACGACGCCCTTCGGGCGGCCCGTGGAACCCGAGGTGTAGATGACGTAGGCGGGGTGGCGGGGGTCGTAGGTCGCGGGGAGGGCGGCCTCCGGGCCGGTGGGCAGGGCGTCGCGGATCACGCAGACCGGGCGGGCGTCCTCGACCATGAGGGCGAGCCGGTCGGCGGGGTAGTCGGGGTCCAGCGGCAGATAGGCGGCTCCGGCGCGGTGCGCGGCGAGCAGGGCGACGACGAGGTCCACCGAGCGGGGCAGGGCGACGGCGACGGTGCGCTCCGGGCCGGCGCCCAGGCCCGCCAGGACACGGGCGGTGTGCTCGACCCGGGCGTCCAGCTCGGCGTAGGTGAGCCGCCGTTCCTCGCAGAGGAGGGCGGTGGCGTCGGGGGTGCGGGCGGCCTGGGCGCGGAACAGCTCGGGCAGGGTGGTGGGCGGGACGGGGTGCTCGGTGGCGTTCCAGCGGGTGAGGACGCGGTCCCGCTCGTCCTCGTCCAGGACGTCGAGGTCGCGGATCGGCAGGCCCGGTTCGGCGGCGACGCGGTCCAGGAGCCGGACCGCGCGGGCCGCCAGCCGTACGGCGGTGGAGGCGTCGAAGAGGTCGGTGGCGTACTCCAGGAGCAGGACCACGCGGTCGGACTCGTCGACGTAGGTGAAGTGCAGGTCGAACTTGGCCATGCCGGTGTCCATGTCGAACCACTCGGTGGCCAGGCCCAGCACGTCGGGGTCGCCGTCGGGCCGGTGGTGGTAGCCGAGCATGACCTGGAAGAGCGGGTTGCGGCCGGCCGCCCGGGGCGGGTTGAGGGCCTCCACCACCCGGTCGAAGGGCAGGTCCTGGTACGCGAAGGCGGACAGTGACGACTCCCGTACCCGGGCGAGGAGTTCGCGGAAGGTCAGCTCGGCGCCGGACAGGTCCGTGCGCAGGACCAGGGTGTTGACGAAGAAGCCCACCAGGTCGCCGAGCGCCTCGTCGGTGCGGCCCGCGATGGGGGCGCCCAGCGGGATGTCGTCGCCCGCGCCGAGCCGGTGCAGCAGGGCGGCGGTGGCGGCCTGGAACAGCATGAACATGCTGGTGCCGGTGGAGGCGGTGAGGTCGCGCAGGGCCTGGCCGGTGTCGGCGGGCAGTTCCAGGCGGACCTTGCCGCCGCGTCCGGTCGGCTCGGCCGGGCGCGGCCGGTCGGCGGGCAGCGCCAGTTCGTCCGGCAGCCCGCGCAGGGCCTCTCTCCAGTGGGCGAGCTGGGCCTCGCCCGAGGCGGCGAGCAGGTCCCGCTGCCACAGGGTGTAGTCGGCGTACTGCACGGGCAGCGGTGCCCAGGCGGGGGCCGCGCCCGTGCGGCGGGCCGCGTAGGCGGTGTCGAGGTCGGCGAGGAAGGGCCGGTCGGACCACTCGTCGGTGGTGATGTGGTGCAGTACCACGGCCACCACGTGGTCGTCGGCGGCGAGCCGGAACACCTCGCAGCGCAGCGGGAGTTCGGTGCTGAGGTCGAAGGGGCGGCGCTGGGCGGCCTCGATCAGCGCGGGCAGCGCGTCCTCGGTGGCCTCGGTGACGGTGAGGACCGGATCCGCCTGGCCGGCCGGGACGATCCGCTGGTACGGCTCACCCTCGTGGGACGGGAACACGGTGCGCAGCGCCTCGTGGCGGCCCGCCACGTCCCGCAGGGCGGCCCGCAGGGCCTCGGTGTCGAGGTCGCCGCGCAGCCGGAGGACCAGCGGGAAGTTGTAGGCGACGCCGCTGCCGGTGATCTGCTCGACGAGCAGCAGGCGGCGCTGGGCCGGGGCGAGCGGGATGCGGTCGGGCCGGTCGGTCACCGGGGTGACGGGCGGCCGGGCCGGACCGGCCTCGCCGACCCGGGCGGCGAGCCGGGCGGGGGTGGGGGCCTCGAAGAGGTCGCGGATGGCGAGTTCGGCACCGAGTTCGGTGCGGGCGCGGCTGACCAGCCGGGTGGCGAGCAGGGAGTGTCCGCCGAGATCGAAGAAGTTGTCCTCGGCGCCGGCCTCGGGCAGCCCGAGGACCTCAGCGAACAGCCGGCACAGCACCTCTTCGCGCGGGGTGCGCGGGCCGCGTCCGCCGCCGAGGGCGACGGCGGGTTCGGCCTCGGGCAGGGCGCGGACGTCGAGCTTGCCGTTGGCGTTCATGGGCAGGCCGTCGACGGTGACGAAGGCGGCCGGGACCATGTACTCGGGCAGTTCGCGGCCGAGGTCCGCCCGCAGCCGCCGGACCAGGGCGCTGGTCTCGCGGGCGGCGGTGGGGTCGTTGGCGTACGGGGCGGTGCCGCCGCCGGGGCGGAACAGGCCGCCGGTGAGGCGGTGTTCGCCGGCCAGGAACACGGCGTCGTACGTCCCGGTCTTGGGCGACCAGGTGGTCAGGACCCGGTGTCCGGCGTCGGCGCCGAGCGCGTGCAGGGTCTCCGGGTCGATGCCGTCCTCGCGGACGCGGCCGTCGGGGATCCCGGTGACGCGCAGGGCGGCGGGCCCGCCGTTGTGCGGGCGTTCGCCGACGCGGGCGATCAGCTCACCGGCGTCGCGCAGGAGCTGTCCGACGGCTCCGGACGTCAGGCCGCCGCGCGCGAGTTCGCCCACGGTGTGGGCCGTGCCCCACGCGACCGTCGGGGCGTCGTCCAGGCGGACCTCGGGATCTCCCGCGTACAGGACGACGTCGTAGCGGTGCCGGGTCAGCTCGTTGTGGTGGCGGCCGCGCTTGGTGCGCAGGTCGACGCCGTAGCCGAGGGTGGTGAAGTAGTCCGGGTCGACGAGGAGTTCCTTCTCCAGGCGCAGGCCTCGCTCGACCGCGCCCGCCAGTTCGGTCTCCGCCGTGCCCCGGGCGCGCTGGATCTCGGTGTGGAAGGTGCGGGCTAGCCGCAGGTTGCGCACGTCTCCCACGAACAGGGCGCCGCCAGGCGCGAGCAGCTCCATGGCGCCGTCGATGACGGCGGTGAGGTAGTCGATGCTCGGGAAGTACTGGATGACGGAGTTGACGACGATCGTGTCGAAGTGGCCTGCGGGCAGTCCGGTCAGGTCGTCGGCGGGACGGCAGCGCAGTTCGACCCTGGCCGCCAGCTCCGCGTCCCGGGCGCGCAGTTCGGCGCCGATCTTGCGGATGACGGGGGCGGCGAAGTCGGTCGCCCAGTACTCCTGGGTGTCCGGGGCGAGCCGGGACAGCAGCAGGCCGGAGCCGACGCCGATCTCCAGGACGCGGCGCGGCTCCAGGGAGCGGATGCGGTCGAGGGTGGCCTCGCGCCAGTCGTGCATCTGCTCGAAGGGGATGGGCAGGCCGTCGTAGGAGCTGTCCCAGCCGTCGTACTGCTCGGTGAAGACGGCGGTGCCGATCTCCTCGTACTCGTCGGAGTAGATCTCCTGCCACTCCCCCACCTGGGCGGCCTCGGCGGCGGTGCGGTCGGCGGGTTCGGCGCCGGCGGGCACGACGTAGCCGACGAGGCGTTCCTCGCGGACGACGACGGCGGCCTGGGAGACCAGCGGGTGGCGGCTGAGGGCGGTCTCGATCTCGCCGGGTTCGATGCGGTAGCCGCGGATCTTGACCTGGTCGTCGGTGCGGCCGAGGAAGTCGAGGTTCCCGTCGGGGCCCCGGCGGACCAGGTCGCCGGTGCGGTACATGCGCTCGCCGGGTTCGCCGAACGGGTCGGCGACGAACCGCTCGGCGGTCAGCCCGGGCCGGTCGAGGTAGCCGCGGGCCAGTCCGATGCCCGCGATGTACAGCTCGCCGGGGACCCCGTCGGGCACCGGGCGCAGCCAGGTGTCGAGGATGTGGGCGCGGGTGCCGCGGATGGGCCGGCCGACGGTGGGGGTGGCGGAGTCGAGGGTGCCGCCGCCGAGGGTGTTGATGGTGTACTCGGTCGGCCCGTACAGGTTGTAGCCGTAGGTGCCGTCGGTGTCGCGCAGGGCGGTCCAGACGGTCTCGGGGACGGCCTCGCCGCCGAGCAGCACGAGCGGCGGGACGTGGCCCTCCAGCAGGCCCTGTTCGATGAGGAGCCGGGCGTAGGTGGGGGTGACGTTGACGACGTCGACGCGGTGCTGTTCGCAGTAGGCGACCAGGGCCTCGGCGTCGCGGCGCAACTCCTCGTCGCAGACGTGCACTTCGTGGCCCTCGACGAGCCAGAGCAGCTCTTCCCACGACATGTCGAAGGCGAAGGAGACGGTGTGCGCGATGCGCAGCCGCCGTCCGCCGGCGGCGGCGATGGCCGGTTCGAAGATCTCCTTCTGGTGGTTGAGCTGCATGTTGGTCAGGCCCCGGTAGGGGGTGACGACGCCCTTGGGGCGGCCGGTGGAGCCGGAGGTGTAGATGACGTAGGCGGGGTGTTCGAGGCTGAAGCGGCGGCGGACGGGGGTGTCCGGCAGGGCGGCCAGTTCCGCGGCGACCGCCGGGTCGTCGAGCAGGACGCGGGCCGTGCCGGCGTCCAGGGTGGCGGAGACGGCCGCGTTGGTGAGCAGCAGCAGCGGGCGGGCGTCGGCGAGCATCAGGGAGAGCCGGTCGGCCGGGTGGTCCAGCTCCAGCGGGAGGTAGGCGGCGCCGGTGCGCAGCACCGCGAAGAGGGCGACCACCATGTCCAGGGAGCGCGGCAGGCCGAGGGCGACGACCCGCTCGGGGCCGGCGCCGCGCTCGATGAGCAGCCGGGCCGTGCGGTTCACGGCCGCGTCGAGTTCGGCGTAGGTCAGCGTGCGCTCGCCGAAGACCAGGGCGCGGGCGTCCGGGGTGCGGCCCGCCTGCGCGGCGAGCAGGTCGGCGACGGTGTCCTCGGGTCCTGGGACCCGGCTCGCCGCCCACTCCGCGCGCAGGGCCGTGTGCTCGGCGGGCAGCAGCGGGTCCAGGGCGCCGACGGGGGCCGTGAGGTCGGTGGTGAGGCGGTCCAGGAGCAGGGTGAAGCGGTCCAGGAGCGCCTGTGCGCGGTCCGCCGGGACCAGGTCGGGGCGGTGGGTGAGGGTGACCGCGATCCGGTGGCCGGGGGTGACCACGAGGTTGGCCGGGTAGTGGGTGGCGTCGACGTTGGCGACGGCCCGCGCGCCGTGCCGGGTGTGCAGCTCGGCGAGGCGGTCCTCGGTGTCGTTGTTGCGCAGCACGAACAGGGTGTCGAAGAGCTTGCGGTGGCCGGTCTCGGCCTGGAGCACGCCGAGGCTGAGGTGCTCGTACGGCATCAGGTCGAGGCGTTCGCCCTGGATGCGGCGGAGCAGTGCGAGGACGGGCTCGGCGGGGTCGAAGGCGATCCGGGTGGGGACGGTGTTGAGGAAGAGGCCGATGATGTGCTCGACGTCGGGGACCTCGCTGGGCCGGCCGGCGACCGTGGTGCCGAACACGACGTCCGGGCGGCCGGTGGCGGAGGCGAGGGTGAGGCCCCAGGCGGCGTTGAGGAGGGTGTTCAGGGTGAGGCCGTGCACGCGGCCCGTCTCCCGCAGCCGGTCGCCGAGTTCGGCGCTCAGCCGTGCGTCGAGCTGGTCGGGGATGACCGGTTCGAGGCCGTCGGCGGCGGTCGGGGCGAGCAGGGTGGGCTCGTCCAGGCCGCTCAGGGCGGTGCGCCAGGCGGCGGTGGCGGCCGTGTCGTCCTGGCGCTCCAGCCAGGTGAGGTAGTCGCGGTAGCTGCCGGGCGCGGGCAGGGCGGTGGCGTCGCCGCCGGTCTCGTACAGCGCGAACAGTTCGTCCAGGAAGAGCCAGGCGGACCAGCCGTCCCAGAGGATCAGATGGCGGCCGACGACCAGCCGGTCGCCGCGCTCGGCGCCGAGGCGCAGCAGGAGCAGCCGGAACAGCGGGGGCGCGGACAGGTCGAACCGGCGGTTGCGTTCGGCCTGCGTCAACTCAGCTACCCGGGAGTCCTGTTCGTCGGCCGTCAGGTGCGAGAGGTCGACCTCGTCGAGCGGGATCTCCGGCGCCTCGACGATGAACTGCACGGGCTGGTCCAGACCCTCGCTGGTGAAACCGGCGCGCAGCCCGGGGTTGCGGTCCAGGAGCGTGCGGACGGCGGCGCGGAGCCGGGCCGCGTTCAGGCGGGTGGCGAAGTCGAAGGTCTCGTGGACGGTGTAGACGTCCAACGCGCCCTGGTCGTAGGCCGAGTGGAAGAACAGGCCCTCCTGGAGGGGGGCGAGCGGCCAGACGTCGGCGACGGTCGCGGGGGCGGCGAGGGCGTGCACGCGGGCGAGTTCGGCGTCGGTGAGGGTGAAGTCGGCCGTGGCGGCGGGTGCTTCACGGGTGACGGTTCCGGTGGTGGCGGCGAGGGCGGCGGGGGTCCGGTGGGTGAACACGTCACGGGGGCTGAGGTCCAGGCCGGCCGTGCGGGCCCGGCTGGCGACGCCGATGGAGCTGATGCTGTCGCCGCCGAGCCGGAAGAAGTCGTCGTCCGGGCCGACGTCCTCGATGCCGAGGACCGCCGCGAAGATCTCGGTGAACCGCCGCTCCAGCGGTCCCGCGGGCTCCCGGCGGGCGGCGCGTTCGGCGTCGGGGGCGGGCAGCGCGGCCTGGTCGAGCTTGCCGCTGGGGGTGAGCGGCAGGTCGGCGAGGACGACGTACGCCTCCGGGACCATGGGTGCGGGCAGCGCCCCGGCGAGGGCGGCGCGCAGGCCGGCGGGGTCGGCGACGGCACCGGACGCGGGTACCGCGTAGGCGACGAGGCGCTGGTCGCGGACGACCACGGCACCGCGGGCCACCGCCGGATGCCGGGTCAGCGCGGCCTCGATCTCGCCGAGTTCGATGCGGTTGCCGCGCAGCTTGACCTGCCGGTCGGTGCGGCCGAGGTAGTCGACGGTGCCGTCGGGGCGGCGGCGCACCAGGTCACCGGTGCGGTACATGCGGGCGCCGGGCGTGGTCGCGTAGGGGTCGGCGACGAAGCGGTCGGCGGTGAGCGCGGGCCGCCGGTGGTAGCCGCGGGCGAGCTGGACACCGGTCAGGTACAGCTCGCCGGGCACACCGTCGGGCACCGGGCGCAGGCAGCCGTCGAGGACGCGCAGGCCGGTGTTCCACACGGGCCGGCCGATGGGCACGGTGGTGTCGGGGGCGCCCGCGTAGGCGTGGTGGGTCACGTCGACGGCGGCCTCGGTCGGGCCGTACAGGTTGTGCAGCGGTACGCCGGTCAGCTCGTGCCAGCGGCCGGCCGCCTGTCCGGGCAGGGCCTCGCCGCTGCTGAGGACGCGGCGCAGCGAGGCGGCCCAGGACGGGTCGGCGGTGACCTCCTCGGAGGCCAGGAACGCCTCCAGCATCGACGGTACGAAGTGCATCGTCGTGACGGACTCGGCGCGGATCAGCCGGGCGAGGTAGGCGGGGTCGCGGTGGCCGTCGGGGGCGGCGAGGACGACGGCGGCGCCCTCGCACAGCGGCCAGAAGAACTCCCAGACGCTGACGTCGAAACCGGCCGGGGTCTTCTGCAGCACCCGGTCGTCGGCGGCGAGTCCGTAGGCGCCCTGCATCCAGGCGAGCCGGTTGCCGATGGCGCGGTGGCTGACGACGACGCCCTTGGGGCGGCCGGTGGAGCCGGAGGTGTAGATGAGGTAGGCGGGGTGGTCGGGCCCGAGTGCTACGGGCGCGGCCTGCGGTGCGCCCCGGAGGCCGTCCGCGCCCTCGTCCGCGTCCTCGTCGCCCTCCTCGACGTGCAGGATGTCCAGCCCGTCCGCCCCCGGCAGCCGGGCGGCGTCCTCGGCCGTGGTGACGACGGTCCGGGCGCCGGAGTCGGCGAGCACGTGGGCGATGCGGTCGGCCGGGTAGTCGAGGTCGACGGGCAGATAGGCGGCGCCCGACTTGAGGACACCGAGCAGGGCCACCATCAGTTCGGCCGAGCGGGGTACGGCGACCGCGACGAACCGCTCGGGTCCGGCGCCCCGGGCGCGCAGCCTGCGGGCGAGCCGTTCGGCGCGGGCGTCGAGTTCGGCGTAGGTGAGGGTGGTGTCCGCGAAGACGACGGCGGTGGCGGCGGGGGTGCGGGCGGTCTGGGCCGCGACGGCGGCGGGCAGGGTCGTCGCCGGTACGGCGTGAGGCTCGCCCTCGGGGTGCCGGCGCTCGGCGTCGGTGAGGAGGTCGAGCGTGGCCGCCGGACGGGCGGTGTCGTCGGCGAGGGCGTTCAGGACCCGGGTGAGCCGGTCGGCGAGGGTCTGTGCGGCGGCCCCGGGGATCCGGTTCGCGTGGTGCTTCAGGCGGAGGTCGAGCCGGCGGCCGGGCTTGACGATGAGGGCCAGCGGGTAGTGCACGGCGTCGTGGAAGGCGTGCCCGGTCAGGCGGACCGTGCCGGTGGGGTCGGTGAGGTTCGTGTCGGCGGGGTAGTTCTCGAACACCACCAGGGTGTCGAAGAGTTCGCCGCCGCCCGTGTGTCCGGCGGCCCGCTGGATCTCGGCAAGGCCGAGGTGCTGGTGGTCCAGCAGGGCGCTCTGCTGCCGCTGGAGGCGTTCCAGGACGGCGCCGAGGGTGTCGGCCGGGGTCCAGCTCAGCCGGGTGGGCAGGGTGTTGATGAACAGGCCGACCATGGACTCGATGCCGTCCACGGCCGCGTCACGGCCGGAGACGGTGGTGCCGAAGACGACGTCCTGACGGCCGGTGAGCGCGCAGACCAGCAGGCCCCAGGCGGCCTGGACGACCGTGCCCAGGGTGACACCGTGCTCGCGGGCGCGGGCGGTGAGCCGGGCGGTGGTGCGCTCGGGGAGTTCGACGCGGATCTGGGCGGGCTCGACCGGTCCGGCGGCCGGGCTCCCGACCAGGCGGGTGGGCTCGTCGATGCCGGCCAGGGCGGTGCGCCAGGCGTCGCGGGCGGCCTCGTGGTCGGCGCGCGCGATGCGGGCCAGGTAGTCCCGGTACGGGGCGACTTCGGGCAGGGGTGCGGGTTCCGTCCCGTACAGCGCGAGGAGTTCGCGGTGCAGCACGGGCAGCGACCAGCCGTCGGCGATGATGTGATGGAACGTCAGGACCAGGCGGCTGTGCTCCTCGTCCAAGCGGACCAGGGCGCAGCGCAGCAGCGGCGGGTGGCCGAGGTCGAAGCGGCGGGCGCGTTCGTCGGCGGCGACGGCCTCGGCGAGGCCCGTGCGGACGGCGGTCTCCTGCGCGGACAGGTCGACCTCGCGCCACGGCACGTCGAGCCCGGCGGCGACGAGCTGGGCAGCCCGGCCGTCGGGCAGCCGGCGGAAGCAGGCGCGCAGCGGGGCGTGCCGGTCCAGCAGCCGCTGGGCGGCCTGCCGGAGCAGCTCGCCGTCGACGGGGCCGGCGAGTTCGACCACCTGCTGGACGACATAGGCGTCGTGCTCGCCGCCGTCGACCAGGGCGTGGAAGGAGAAGCCCTCCTGGAGCGGGCCGAGCGGCAGGACCTCGGCGACGGTGAGCGGGGCGTCGCCCTGGAGCGCGGCGAGTTCGTCGGGGGTCGGCGCGTCCCAGGGGGTCCCGGTGGTGCGGTCGGCGTCGGCCGTGGTGCGGGCGACGGTGGCGAGCTGGGCGACGGTGCGGTGCCGGAAGACGTCGCGCGGGGTCAGCTCCAGACCGGCCCTGCGGGCCAGGACGAGCAGTTGGATGGCGACGATGCTGTCCCCGCCGAGCACGAAGAAGTCGTCGTCGACGGTCACCGAGGGCACCCGCAGGGCGCGGGCGTACAGGTCGCACAGCAGCCGCTCGCGTTCGGTGCGCGGGGCGCGGCCGGAGCTGAGCAGGGCGTACTCCGGGACGGGCAGGGCGGCGGAGTCGAGCTTTCCGCTGGGGGTGACGGGGAGCCTCTCCAGCGGGACCAGGGCGGCCGGGACCATGTACTCGGGCAGGAACTCGGCCGCGTGTGCGCGCAGTTGTGCCATCAGCGCGGTGACGTTACGGAAGGGCGCGGGGCGGTTGGCGTGCGGGTGCGGCCGGCCGGGGACGTAGAGCGGGCCGGGCCCGGTGTCGTCGCCGAGGGTGAACACCGCGTCGAGGCTGCCGTCCTCGGCGTCGGCGGTCCAGGTGAGGGCGGCCCGGTAGCCGTGCCGGGCGGCGGTCTCGTGCAGGGTCTCCGGGTCGACGCCGGGGCCGCCGGTGCGGCTGCTGTCGTCGAGGGTGCCGAGCGCGGCCAGATCGGGGGCGAGTCGGGCGTTGGGGATGCCGGTGACGCGCAGCAGGGCGGGGCGGTCGGCGGCGGTGAGCCGCTCCCCGAGGACCCGCGGGGTGCCGAGAGCGGACCAGGCGACCTCCGTCCCGGCGGGCGTGAGGGCTTCCGTCCCGGCGGGCGTGAGGGCGTCCGTCACGGCGGGCGCGGGGGCCTCCGTCACGGCGGGCGCGGGGGCCTCCGTCACGGGGCGCAGGACCACGTCGTACCGGTAGCGGGTGAGTTCGTTGTGGTGGGTGCCGCGCTTGATCCGGATGTCGGCGGTGAAGCCGTCCAGGGCCGCGAAGTAGTCGGGGTCGACGAGGAGTTCGCCCTCCCAGGCGACGGCCCGGTCCACGGCGGCGCGCAGGGTCTCCTTGTCGTCGGCGCCGGCGCGCCCGGCCTCGATGGCGGTGGCGAGCGTGCGCAGCAGGCGCAGGTTGCGTACGTCGCCGACGAACAGCGCCCCGCCGGGGGCCAGCAGGCGCGCGGCCGACCGCAGGACGCCGGTGAGGTAGTCGGCGTCCGGGAAGTACTGGGCGACGGAGTTGACGACGATCGTGTCGAAGTGGCCTTCGGGGAGGCCGGCCAGTCCGTGCGCGGGGCGCGCGAGCAGCGTGACCTTCCCGGTCAGCTCCGGTACGCCGTCGGCCTGGGCGCGCAGGGCGCGTACCGCCTCCTCGGAGAGGTCGGTGCCGACGTACTCGGTGCAGTCGGGGGCGATCCGGGAGAGCAGCAGACCGCTGCCGACACCGATCTCCAGGACGCGGCGGGGCCCCAGTTCACGGATGCGGGCGACGGTCGCGTCGCGCCACTCGCGCAGGTCGGCCAGGGGCAGGGGCAGGCCGTCGTACATGCTGTTCCAGCCCGCGAAGTTCTCCTCGAAGCCGTCGGATCCGGCGGCGGAGTAGAGGAGTTCGTGCAGGTCCTTCCAGTCGGCCACGGCCTCGTCGGCCTCGGCGGCGGCGTCCAGGCAGGGCACGACGTAGGCGGCGAGGCGGCGGTCGCCGGGGCGGTCCTCGCGGACCACGACGGCGGCCTGCTCGACGGCGGGGTGGGCGCGCAGCACGGACTCGATCTCGCCGGGCTCGATCCGGAAGCCGCGGATCTTGATCTGGCTGTCGACGCGGCCGTGGAACTCCAGGCGGCCGTCGGACTTCCAGCGGACCAGGTCGCCGGTGCGGTAGAGCCGTTCGCCGGGTGCGCCGAACGGGTCGGCGACGAACCGCTCGGCGGTCAGCGCGGGCCGGCCGAGGTAGCCGCGGGCGAGTCCGGCGCCGCCGAGGTACAGCTCCCCCACCACACCGGCGGGTACGGGGCGCAGCCGGTCGTCGAGGACGTAGGCGCGGGTGCCGGGGTCGGGGACGCCGATGGGCACGACGGTGCCGGCCGGGGTGTCCGGATCGCACAGGCCCAGCGTGGAGTTGGTGGTGGCCTCGGTGGGGCCGTAGGCGTTGAACATCATCCGGCCGCGTGCGTAGCGGCCGACGAGTTCGGGCGAGACCCGTTCGGTGCCCGCCAGCAGTGTGGCCGTGGGCGGGAGTCGCACGTCCTCGGGCAGGGCGGCCAGCAGGGCGGGCGGCAGGATCATGAAGGTGATGCCGTGCTCGTTCGCGTAGTCGGCGAGGGGTGCGCCGGGCACCCGGCGGTCGGCCGGGACGACGACCAGGCGGCCGCCGGAGAGCAGGCCGAGGCACAGGTCCCAGAAGGCCACGTCGAAGCTGGGCGAGGCGAACTGCAGGACCCGGCTGTGCGGGCCGATCCCGAAGCGTTCGCGCTGGGTGGCGACGAGCCCCGCGACACCGGCGTGGGAGAGCACCACGCCCTTGGGGCGGCCGGTTGAGCCGGAGGTGTAGATGACGTACGCGGCGTGCGCGACCGTCAGCGCGTCGGCGGCGGAGGGGGCGTGGGCCGGGCGGGCGGCCAGCTCCGCGACGGTCCGCGGGTCGTCGAGGACCAGCGGGTCCAGGCCCGGTGGCAGGTCGGGGAGCATCTCGGCGGTGGTGACGAGGCAGACCGGGCGGGCGTCCTCGATCATGTAGGCGATGCGGTCGGCCGGGTAGTCGGTGTCGACCGGCAGGTAGGCCGCGCCCGCCTTCAGTACGGCGACCTCCGCGACGATCATGTCCGCCGAGCGCGGCACGGCGAGGGCCACCACCTGCTCGGGTCCGGCGCCGCGGGCCACCAGGGCGTGTGCCAACCGGGAGGCGCGGGCGTCGAGTTCGGCGTAGGTGAGGCGGACGTCCTCGTGGATGAGGGCCACCTCGCCGGGGCGGGCGGCGACCTGGTCGGCGAACATGTCCGGCCAGGTGCGGGCGGGCACGTCGTGCGCGGTGTCGTTCCAGCCGTGCAGGATCGACCGCCGCTCGTCGGCGCCGAGGAGCCCGAGTGCGGCGAGCGGGGCGCCGGGGCGTTCGAGGGCGTCGGTGAGGAGCGCGGCGTAGTGGCCGAGGATCCGGTCGACGGTGGCGGGTTCGAAGAGGTCGGCGGCGTAGTCCGCGCGCAGCTCTCCGTCGGTCACGGACAGCGCCAGGTCCAGCGGGCCGCCCTCGTCCCAGGGGGCGGTGCCGAAGCCGGTGGCGCACAACAGGGTTCCGCCGCGGCCGGGTTCGGGGGCGAGCAGTCGCGGCAGTTCGGCGGTGGGCAGCCGGTGGGCGGCGGCCTCGGCGCGGACGGCGCCGACGTGTTCGCGCAGTTCGGCGAAGGACCGCTCGCCGGCCACCAGCAGCCGCAGCGGAAGACCTTCGTGAGCGACCGTCAGGTCGTGGGCCTCGCTGTTGCCGTACCGGTGGAGCAGGGCGGCGAAGGCGGCGAGCAGGGTGGTGTCGTCGGCCGTCACGTCGAGCGGCACCGCGCCGGCCGCGCGCGGCCGCGCGCCCTGCGGTCGTTGCGGATGCGGAAGGTCCAGCGGCAGTGGGGTCTCCGGCGCCGGGACGGCGAACCGTTCCCGCCAGTAGGCCTCGTTGGGTGCCGTCCGCGCTGCCGACGTCGCAGCGGAAGAAGGTGCGGAAGAACGCGTGTTGCCCGACACAGCTGCCCGTGCCTCCCCATAGGTGCGTAGCGGCTCGGCGGAGCCGCGACCGCTCGAATAGTAAGGTAAGCATTGCCTAACTCAACAGTGCCCATGCGGTTTCAGCGGTCCAAGTCACAGCGGCTGAGGTTATGCTCACCTAACCTGCTATCAGGACCGTTCGCGGTCCGCCCGGACGACGGCATGGAGACCCTCAAGTGGCTTCAGGCAGAAGGCTTCGCACCACGGCGACGGTGACGGTGATCGTCGCCCTCCTGGTCCTCTTGTCCCTGCTCTCCGTGGCCCTGGGCGCGTTGAGCGTCCCGCTCGACCAGGTGGTCCGCGCGGTCCTCGGCCGTCCGCCGAGCCGGCTGGTCGACAACGTGATCTGGTCGGTCCGCATCCCGCGCACCCTGCTCGGACTGACCACCGGCGCCGCCCTCGGCATGTCGGGCGCGCTGATGCAGGCGCTGACCCGCAACCCGCTCGCCGATCCCGGGATCCTCGGGGTCAGCGCGGGCGCGTCCTTCGCGATCGTGGTCTCCGTCGCGGTGTTCGGGGTCGGATCCCTGTACGGCTACGTGTGGTTCGCGTTCGCCGGGGCGCTCGCCGCGAGCGTCCTGGTCTTCCTCCTGGGACGGCTGGGCCGCTCCGGGGCGACCCCGGTGAAGCTCGCCCTCGCCGGAGTGGCCGTCACCTCGCTGCTGTCGTCGCTCACCAGCGCCGTGGTCCTCACCGACCAGGACGCGCTGGACCGTTACCGCTTCTGGTCCGCCGGGACCCTGGCCGACCACGACTCCGGCGACCTGGTGCGCGTCCTGCCGTTCCTCGCGGTCGGTGCCGTGCTCGCCCTGGCCTGCGCCCCCGCGCTCAACAGCCTCGCCCTGGGCGACGACGTGGCCGCCTCCCTCGGCCGGCGGCTGGGCCTGGTGAGGCTCCAGGGCGTGACCGCGATCGTGCTGCTGACCGGCGCCTCGGTCGCCGTCATCGGCCCGGTGGTCTTCCTCGGCCTGGTCGTGCCGCACATCGCCCGGCTGCTCGCCCAGTTCGCGGGGATCGGCCCCGACCACCGCTGGCTGCTGCCGCTGTCCGCCGCGCTGGCACCGGTGCTGCTGCTGTCCGCCGACATCGTGGGCCGGATGGTGGCCCGGCCCACCGAGATCCAGGCCGGCGTCCTCGTCGCCTTCCTCGGCGGCCCGTTCTTCATCGCCCTGGTCCGCCGCCGCAAGCTCGCGGAGGTATGAGCGTGCCCGCACCGTCCGTCCCCGCCGCCGCCCGGCCCGCGCTGCGCGACCGGCCGTTCCGGCTGGCCGTTGTGCCGGTCTCCGGCATGCTGCGGCCGCGCCTGCTGCTGACCGGGGTGCTCGTCGCCGCGGGCACGTTCGCGCTGTTCTGCTGGGGCGTGTCCCTGGGCGACTACCCGGTGACCCTGCCCGAGGTCGTCAGGGCGCTGTTCGGCGTGGGCGACCCGGGCACGGTCCTCGTCGTCCAGGACCTGCGGCTGCCCCGCGCCCTGACCGGACTGCTGGTCGGCGTCGCGTTCGGGGTCTCCGGCGCCGTGTTCCAGACGATGACCCGCAACCCGCTGGCCAGCCCCGACATGATCGGGCTCACCGAGGGCGCCGGCACCGCCGTGGTCGCGGCCGTGGTGCTCGGCTGGACCGGCGGCCTCGGGCTGTCCACGCTGGGCCTTCTCGGCGCGCTGGCGACCGCGCTGCTGGTGTACGGCCTGGCCTGGAAGGGCGGGGCCACCGGCTACCGCATCATCCTCGTCGGCATCGGCGTCTCGTGGATCTGCACCAGCGCCACCGACTTCCTGGTGGCGCGCGGGAACCGGTTCGAGGCCGAGGAGGCGCTCGGCTGGCTGGTCGGCAACCTCAACGGCCGCACCTGGGGCCAGGTGGACGCGCTGGCGGTCGCCCTGGCCGTACTGCTGCCGGTCACCCTGGGGCTCGGCCGCTGGATGCGCACGCTCCAGCTCGGCGACGACGTGGCCGCCGGACTCGGCACGCCCGTCCAGCCGGTCCGGCTGGCCCTGCTCCTGACCGGGGTGGGGCTGGTCGCCTTCGGTACGGCGGCGGCCGGACCGGTGGCCTTCGTCGCGCTGGCCTGCCCGCAGATCGCGCTGCGGCTGGCCGGCACCTCGGCACCGCCCCCGCTCGTCTCCGGTCTCACCGGCGCGTTCGTCGTCCTCGGCTCCGACCTCCTCGCACGCGAGGCGGTCCCCGGGACGGAACTGCCGGTCGGGATCGTCACCGGCGCCCTCGGCGCGCCGGTCCTGCTGTGGCTGCTCGTCCGCGCCAACCGCGCGGGATCTGGAGGCTGATCCGATGTCGACCACCGACCCGCGGCCGACCCCGTCCGCCCAGCGGTCTTCCACCGGCGTCGAGTTGCGGGCCCGCGGCCTGCATCTCGCCTACGACGGAAGGCCGGTGGTGGAGAACCTCGACCTCACCGTGCCCACCGGCCGGATCACCGCCATCGTCGGCGCCAACGCCTGCGGCAAGTCCACCCTGTTGCGTGCCCTCGCCCGGCTGCTGGCCCCCCGCCAGGGCGTGGTGGAACTGGACGGCGTCGCCCTGGGATCCCTGCCGACCCGGGAACTCGCCCGCAAACTCGGCATCCTGCCGCAGACCCCGGTGGCGCCGGAGGGGCTGACCGTCGGCGACCTGGTGGGCCGGGGCAGGTCCCCGCACCAGACCTGGTGGCGGCAGTGGTCCGCGGCCGACGAGGAGGCGGTGCGGGCGGCGCTGGCGGCGACCGGCCTGACCGAACTCGCCGACCGGCCGGTGGACGAGCTCTCCGGCGGCCAGCGGCAGCGCGCGTGGATCGCCATGGCCGTCGCCCAGGGCACCCCCGTACTGCTCCTCGACGAGCCGACGACCTATCTCGACCTCGCCCACCAGATCGACGTGCTCGACCTGATCACGGACCTCAACCGGCGCGAGGGCCGCACGGTCGTCATGGTGCTGCACGACCTCAACCAGGCCTGCCGGTACGCCGATCACGTCATCGCCATGAAGGGCGGCCGGATCGTGGCCGAGGGCGCGCCGGCCGAGGTGGTCACCGAGGCGACCGTCGAGGACGTCTTCGACCTGCGCTGCCGGATCACCCCGGACCCGGTCAGCGGCACGCCGATGGTGATCCCGCTGGGGCGCCACCACCACGACGGCGACGCCCGCAGGACCGAGGACGCGGTCGCGGCGTCGGTCGACTGACGGCGGGTACGGCCGCGGCCCCGGCGCGTGCGCCGGGGCCGCGTGCCTTCTCACGTCAGGGGCGGGACCTCAGGTACCCGCCCATCGTGCGGAAGTAGTCGGACGCCGCGTACTCCGTGCCGTCGTCCGTGCGGACCCGGCGGACGAGCAGCCCTCGGCTTCCTCCGGTGTGGGCGTCGGGGCCGGCCACCACGACCACCCCGTCGCCCTCGCGGATGAAGATCCGTCCCGGCGTACCGCCGTAACGGCCCTGCGAGACGGCCGCGGAGACGATCCTGAGGCGCTCGCCGCCGTGGAAGGCGTAGGCGTTGGGATACGGGTCCGACTGGGCCCGGACGAGGCGCTCCAGGCGTTCCGCGGGCCAGGTCCAGTCGATGCGGCTGTCCTCGGCTGAGCGCTTGTGGAAGAAGCTGGCGCGGTTGCGGTCCTGCGGTATCCAGCGGCCCGTGTCCCGGCCGGAGGCGATCAGGTCGAGGGACTCGCGCACGATGGGCGCGATGAGGTCGACGGTCCGGTGGAAGAGGTCGGTCGCGGTGTCGTCGGGTCCGACCGGCACCGAGCGCTGCACCAGGACGTCCCCCGCGTCGAGTTCGGCGTTCATCCGGTGCGCGGTGACCCCGACCCGCTCCTCGCCGTTGATCAGCGCCCAGATGATCGGGGAGAACCCGGCGTAGGCCGGCAGCAGCGAGTCGTGGACGTTGAGGGTGCCGTGCGGGGGCAGGTCGAACAGCTCCGGGGGCAGCCAGGTGCGCCAGTTGTTGGCGACGATGATGTCCGGCCGGGACTCCCGTACGGCGGCGAGGAGTTCGGCGTCGTCGGGACGGTTGCGGAGCAGGACGGGCACGTCGTTCTTCTCCGCCAGCTCGGCGACGTTGTCGTCCCAGATCTTCTCGTAGGCGTGCTCGCTCCTCGGGTGGGTGACGACGAGGACCACGTCGTGGTCGGAGTCCAGCAGCGCCTGAAGCGTGCGGTGACCCCAGGTCTGGTAGCCGAGCATGACGACCCGCATGACGGTCCTTCCCTTCAAAGACTCCATTGCTAGGTAAGCCTTACCTTATCTAGCATGAGGATGCCTGAGGGAGGCGATGCAACGGTGAATTCACCGATCATGGGTTCCGCTGTCGTCCACGACATCGTCGGGATCGGTTTCGGTCCGTCAAATCTCGCTCTGTCCATCGCTGTCGAGGAACACAACGCGGGTCTCGCGGCGGACCTCCAGCTCAACGCCCTTTTCCTGGAACGCCAGCCACGGTTCGGCTGGCACCGGGGCATGCTGATCGACGACGCCACGATGCAGGTCTCCTTCCTCAAGGACCTCGTCACCCTGCGCAACCCGACCAGCGACTACAGCTTCCTGTGCTTCCTGCGCGAACAGGGCAGACTGATCGACTTCCTGAACCAGAAGACGCTCTTCCCGCTGCGGATGGAGTTCCACGAGTACTTCGAGTGGGCGGCGGCACGGGTGGCGCACCTGGTGTCGTACGACAGCGAGGTGCTCGCGGTCACCCCGGTGCGCGACGAGGACGGCCAGGTGGTCTTCTTCGACGTCACCAGCCGGGACACCGCGAGCGCCGACGGCATCGTGACCCACCGGGCCCGCAACATCAGCGTGGCCACCGGACTCGAACCGCATGTGCCGCCGGGCCTGGACCTGGCCGAACGGATATGGCACAACAGCGAGTTGATGCCACGCTCCGAGCAACTGGTGCGCGCGGGAACGCCGGTACGCCGGGCGGTCGTGCTCGGCGCCGGGCAGAGCGCCGCCGAGACGGTGGACTACCTGCACCGCACGTTCCCGGACGCGGAGGTCTGCTCGGTCTTCGCCAAGTACGGCTACACGCCCGCCGACGACAGCCCCTTCGCCAACCGCATCTTCGATCCCGAGGCGGTCGACGTGTACTTCTCGGCGCCGTCGGAGGTGAAGCAGTCGCTGCTCGACTACCACCGCTCCACCAACTACTCGGTGGTGGACATGGATCTGATCGAGTCCCTGTACGCCACCGCCTACCGGGAGAAGGTGGCCGGCCGGGAACGGCTGCGCTTCCTCAACGTCTCCCGCGTCCGGGAGGTCGTCCCGGGCCCGGACGGCGCGCTGGACGTGGCCATCGAGTTCCTGCCGACCGGTGAGCGGCAGTCGCTGTCGGCGGACGTGCTGGTTCTCGCCACCGGCTACCGGCCCCGGGACCTGACCGCGCTCATGGGCGACGCGGCGAAACTGTGCCTCAAGGACGACGGCGACGAGGTCCGGGTCGGCCGCGACCACCGGGTGGAGACGGCGCCCGAGGTCCGCGCCGGCATCTACCTCCAGGGCGGAACCGAGCACACCCACGGCCTGACCAGCACCCTGCTGTCGACCGTGGCGGTCAGAGCCGAGGAGATCCACCGGTCCCTGCTGGCCGACCGGGCAGCGGCCTGACCGCGTGACACCCCCGTGGCCCGGACACCCCGTCCGGGCCACGGGCCTGCCGTGCCAGGATCGGCTCGGGGACCTCGGCGGACCGCGACCTCAGCGGGGCTCTGCGGGCTCCGCGCCGCGGTCCCCGCCGCCCAGCGCGTCCGCCATGCCGCGCGCCGCCCGTACGGCCCCGCAGGTGGCCGCGATCCAGTCCAGGGCCATCCGGTGGTCGACGTCCGTCCGGTCGGCCACCGCGTCCGCGACGACGAACGGCTCCATGTCCTGCATCCACGCGTCGGCCGCGGTCAGCATCACCTGCGTACGCGCGAACAGTCCCACGATCACCGGCTGGTCGCGGTCGAGTTCCGCGAGGCGGTGCCGCAGCCGGGTCCCGGCGAACGCACTGAACCTCTTCGCCACCAGCACGGTGTCGCCGACCTCCGGCCGGAGCGGGGCCACGATGTCGCCGGAGTCGTCGTCCCGGCCGAAGCGCGGGTGCCCGAAGGCGGCGCCGCGCCCGGTACCCCCCTGCTCGGCGGCGGAGACGGCGTACAGCACCGGGACCCCGGCCGCCCGGGCGGCCGCCGTCAGTCCGCCCATCGCGGCCACGAGTGCGTCCACCGGTACCGAATGCTCCCGCAGCAGGTGCAGGAAGTGGTTCTGCGCGTTCAGGACGAGCAGGGCGGAGCGCCGGGGGTCGACCGCCCAGCCGGAGCGGTCGGGCGGCAGCGTGGCGAGCCCCGGCATGACGTAGGGCAGCGTGTCGCGCGACGGCACGCGCGGCCCTCCCGGATCGTCGTACACCGTCACGGCCGTGGCCCGGGCACGGTCTCAGTACGGCCCATGGGTCCAGCGGCCGTCCGTCATCGTGGCGTGCACCGGCATCGCGCGCAGCGTGTCCAGGTCCGCCTCCAGCGGGTCCGCGTCCACGACCACCAGGTCGGCGGGGTCCCCGACCCTGATGAGCCGGCGTCCGCGGGCCGCCGCGGCCAGCGCCTCCCGCAGCGGCAGGCGCTGTTCCGGGTGCCAGGCGGGGCGGCCGTCGTCGGTGCGGCCGACGGCCGACGCGACGGCCAGCCAGGGGTCCAGCGGGGAGACGGGGGCGTCCGAGCCGAACTCCAGCCGCGCGCCCGCGGCCAGCAAATCGGCGTAGGCGAAGGCCCGTTCGGTGCGTCCGGCCCAGTACCGGTCCGCCACATCGCGGTCGTCCGTGGCGTGCCGCGGCTGCACACCGGCGACGACGTCCAACTCCGCGAAGCGCGGCAGGTCTTCGGGGCTCAGCAACTGCGCGTGCTCGATCCGGCCGCGGCAGCGCACGGCCGCGAAGGCGTCCAGGGCCACGGTGTTGGCGCGGTCGCCGATGGCGTGCACCGCGGGTTCGATGCCGTGGGCGGCGGCGTGGCGCATGAGCCGCACCAGGTCGTGCGGTGACGTCTGCTCGATGCCGTGCGCGCCGTCGGTGTCCTCAAGTCCCGGGTAGGGGTCGCGGCAGAGCGCGGTACGGGTGTTGAGCGAACCGTCGGTGAAGAGCTTGAGCGGGCCGACCCGGACCAGCCCGCCGGGCGCGCCGATCGGGGCCCCCGTGCGCAGCCCGCGTTCCACCGCCGCGTCCAGGTGGCTCGGGTAGACGGCTGCGCGGACCCGTACGGCCGGTGTGTACGCCGCCGAGCGTCGCTCCCAGGCGCCCACGGTGTCGCCGAACTGGAAGTCGATGACGCCGGTGACCCCGCGCGCGGCGGCGGCGCGGCAGGCGTCGGCGACCCAGCCGTCCAGCGTCCCGGCCGACGCCTCGGGCAGGGCCGAGAGGGCCTCGTGCCCCTCGTGTTCCCTGACCAGCCCGGTGGGGTGGTCGCCCCGGCCGGCGAGGGCCAGGCCCGCGGAGTTCAGCCACACGGCGTGCAGATCGGCGCTGACCAGGGCGACCGGGCGGTCCGGCAGGGCCGTGTCGAGCAGGCGTTTGTGCGGGGCGTCGGGCCAGAGCCCGTCCCGGAAGCCGTAGCCGAACAGCACGGTCCCGCCGGACGTGCCGCGGCCGTGTTCCGCGACCCGGTCGGCCACCTCCCGCGCGGAGGCGGTGCCGGACAGGTCGAGGCGGCGGCGGGCGCTCGCCCACTCCGCCAGATGGACGTGGGCGTCCCACAGGCCGGGCAGGAGCACGCGCCCCTCCAGGTCCACGACCCGCTCCCCCGCGACGGCCCCGACCCGCTCCGGGACGACCTCGGCGATCCTGCCGTCCGCCACCCGCACCCCGACGAGCGGTCCTCCCGCGCCGAGCCGCACCCGGTCGAGCGACACCGCCGGTGACCGGAGCGCGGCCCCCGGTTCCGGCCTGGGCGGTGTGCCTGCGAAGTCTGTCATCGAGCCTCCAGCCGAGACGTTGCGGACGGTGCCGCCGACGGGAACCACCCACGGGCCACGAGGACACGGCCACCGGGCAGGGATGAGCCACACCGCCGCCGTACTGCGACAGTCCAAGAACTTAGGCTTACCTTACTCCCTTGATCGGACCCGGTCCCCGGGATACCGGCAGCCGGGCATACCGGTTGCGAACCGTTCGCAAGCCGTTTCCGAAGCCGCCCTCTCCAGCATGGGAGGGGTCAGCGGGTCGCGCCGACCTCGACCGAGGGGCCTACGGCGCCGACATCGCCGCACCGGCCGCGGCCGGACTGCTGCTGTCGCTCTCCCCCTCGGTTCCCTTCGCGGTGGACGCGCTGGCCTTCGGCGTCTCCGCGCTGTGCGTGGCCATGGCGGTCCGCGCGCGGCGCGACGGCAGGCGCTCCGCCGGCCGCGACGCGGACGCGGCGCAGCCACGGCCGGGCCGGCCGCGCCTGCGCACCGAACTCGGCGCGGGATGGCGGTACTTGGCCGGAGACCGGTTCATGCGCTGCTCCGCCGCGTACTTCGCCGGTCTGAACGCGGCCTTCTCCGCGCTGGCGTTCGCCCTGATCCTCAGCGTGGGCAGGCGGCGCGGTGGCGGTGGGCGCGGCCATGACCTCGGCGGCCGTCGCCGGACTGGCCGGCTCCCTGCTCACCCCGCTCTTCCAGCGTCACGTCCCGCTGAAGGCGACCCTGGCAGCGGCGCCCGCGCTCGGCGCCGCCCTGCCGGCCCTCGCCTGGAGCGGTGGCAGCACCGTCGCGTTCGTCGGCGGCTTCTGCGCGCTGTGCCTGCTCCCGGTGGGCGCGGCAGCCTTCGCCACGATCATGGCGGTCGCCGTGCCGGAGGAGATCTACGGCCGGGTCAGCACCACCAGCAGTCTGCTCGCCCAACTGCTCCAGCCCTTCGGGCCGTTGGTCGCGGGGCTGGTGCTGGCCCGGCTGTCGCTGCCCGCGACGGCCGCGGTGTTCGCCGTGGCGCTCCTCCTGCCGGCCGGTGTCCCCCTCGTCCTGCCCGTGCCGCCCCGCCCCGACTCCCCGACACCGGACAGGAGTTCCCCGTGAACACACCACGGATCCGGCCCACCGCCGGCATCGCACATCCCTCGGTCCCCCTGTCGGTGCTGGAAGTGGGCGCGACGGACGGCCGGCTGCCGGCCGACCGGGCCGTCCAGGAGATCGCCGATGTCGCCGGCATCGCCGAGGAGTGCGGGTTCCATCGCTTCTGGCTCGCCGAGCACCACGGCTCGCCCGACGTCGTCAGCAGCGCCCCGGCGGTCCTCATCGCGCACATCGCCGCCCGCACCCGCCGTATCCGGGTCGGTTCGGGCGGGGTGACGCTCCCCAACCACGCCCCCTACGTCGTGGCCGAGCAGTTCGCCACCCTGTCCGCGCTGCACCCCGGCCGGATCGACCTGGGCGTCGGCCGCTCCCCCAGCACCGCCGGGACACCGGCCTCCCGAGCGCTGCCGGAGGCGGCACTGCGGCGCGACGCCAGGTCGACGGCCGAGTTCCCCGCGCTGCTCGACGAACACAGCTTCAGCGCCCGGCTCAGCAGCCGGGCCGCGGAGCGCGGCTGTCCCTTGCCCGCGGCGGCCTCCCGTCCGGCGTCGGCGAGCTTCCGGAAACGTGCGGAGTCCAGTTCCCCGTCGCCCACCGACAGCAGATAGCCGCCGGTGCCGCGGACGAGCCGTCCGCCCGCGCCGGCGTCCTCCAGGAATCTGCGCAGCGCCCAGACGTACACCTGGATGTTCTTCCGTGCCGTCCTCGGCGGCCCGTCGTCCCACAGCGCGTCCGTCAACACAGCGGTGGAGGCAGGGGTGTTGGGTCGGCACAGCAGCATGGCGAGCAGCAGGAGCTGTTTGAGGGGACCGAGCGGCCGGGCCCGTCGCCGCCACCGCCGACCACGCGGAGCGGACCCAGTACGGAGAACCGGACGGTGCCGGGTCCTGGAACGGCCGCCGCCTGCTTCATCTGTTCCCCTCCAGTCTCGGACACACCTCGGAGCCTCTGCCGGATCACCGGACGTGAGACTGATCCCTCCCCCTCGCCCTGTCGCGCCCCGTTCCGGTGGGCGGAACCGGACGACCGGTACATGCGGCGCCCCGGTTTTCCGGGCCCTGTCTCCCCGTCATCCGCCTAGTGTCGTCAGTCAGTAGGGAATTTCCCTGAGCACACCCCTTGAAGCACGGAAAGTGTCGACAGTAGTGTCCCCATCGAACCTCGCGTGAGGAGAACGTTCATGCATGCGTGCTCCAAGGCAGCCCCCTCCTGCGCGGCATCGAGGCGTGCGCCGCGCACTGCCCCGGTGCACCCGTCGTCACGCACCACCCCGGCCGGCCCGCGGTACCGGTCGGACACGCTCGAAACGCACTGGAAGACAAGGGAGTTCACAGTGGTACGCACAAACAGCAAGGACACCGACCCGCAGGCCGGCCCGTCCTTGATGGACCGGGACGTCACCTACCGCGCCCGCAACCGCGCGCTCCTGGTGGCGGTCGCCGGTCTCGCGATGACCCCGGCGCTGGTCACCCCGGCCGCGGCCCAGTCCGCACAGAAGGGCGCGAAGAGCGGCAAGACCCTGGACGTGAAGTCCGGGGAGACCCTGGAGCTGACCGGGACGACCACCCTCAGCCGGCTCACCATCGCGGACGGCGGCGCCATCGCGGCCCCGGACGGCTACAGTCTCTCCCTCACCGTCAACGGCGTCGAGACCGGCTCGAAGCTGGACGGCCTCTACGACAACGACGGCATCGTGACCCGCATCGCGGCCGGCACCTACCGCGGTGACGTGGTGATCGACGTCGCGGCGGCCAACATCATCACCTACAACAGCCGGAGCTGGCCCATCCGGCAGGCCTTGTACATCGACGCGGACGGCATCGACAAGGACAGGTCCGTGCTCTCGGCCGTCCTCGGCGGCCGTGTGCGCGACACCTCGGCGACCGGGCTGCACCTGGTCTCGAAGGGCGAGTCGTTCAACGGTGTGTACGTGGCCGGCGGCTCGTACGAACTGAACTCCCCGCGGATCAACTTCGACGGCAACGGACGCTGCGACTTCATCGGCTACGGGGCGTCGATCGTGGGCACCGGTGAGGGCACCACGCTCGTCGTCGACGACGCGCACATCGACAACCGGGGCGTCGTGCGTACCGCGGTGATCGCCGACGCCACCGCCACCGTGGTGGTGAAGAACTCGACCATCAAGGTCGCGGACGGCGAGCTGCCCGCGGGCTACCAGGACACCGGCGACACCTCGTTCATGTTGACCTGCCCCTGGCTGCTGGGGGTCTACGGCACGGTCCGGGCGACCAACCTGCTCGGCACCAACACCAAGGCCACCTACCTCAACACCTCCATCACCAACGAGAACTGGGGCCTGCTCTCGGTCGACTCGGGCAAGAACTGCACGCTCACCGCGGTCAACTGCGACCTCAAGCACACCGGCACCTCCGGATACGGCACCTACGCCATCGGCAACACCACCGAGCACCTGCTCGGCAACGACTGGGACGTGGCGACCTATGCCTCGATCCTCTGGGGTGCCGCTCTGATCCACTACGGCGACAGCAGCCCGGCCGCGGTCAAGGCCCTCAACGACTCGGCGTCACTGGGGCTGAGCGCCCGCGACATCGCCTCCGTCCGCACCCGCCGCACGCGCATCGACTCCAAGCGCTTCGGCTTCATGTGGCAGTCCACCGGTCCCCTGGTCATCGACGGCGGAACCCAGGTCACCACGCAGGAGACCATGTTCCTGTCCAAGGCGTCGGCCTCCTCGGTCACCGTGGACGGCTCGAAGGGAGCCCGCCTCACCCCGGCCAACGGCGTGCTGTACCAGCTGATGGACAACGACAACCCCGGCAAGGTCGTCGTGAGCGGCTACCCGTGGACGGCCAACTACACGGCGTCGTACACCCAGCCGACCGCCGCCGCGGTGAAGTCGACGAGCTTCGACCCGACGACGGCGCAGTCCGCCGACGCGACGGGCACGTTCACCGACATCTCTCTCAAGGGCGACTTCTACAACGGGGTGCTCGGCGGCGGGGTCGGTTCGCTCCAGGGCAAGAACCTCGTGCTGGACTTCACGGGCAGCACGGTCGAGGGCGTGATCTCGGCCAGCACGGCGGTCCACAACGTGAGCACGATCAACAAGGCGAACTTCGACCAGCTCGGCGTCGTCAGGAACACCCCGTCGGCGGTCGTCAACAACGGCGTCATCGTGACCCTGGGCAGCGGCTCCACCTGGACGGTCACCGGGACCTCGTACCTGAGCTCCCTGACCCTGGCCTCCGACGCCGCCGTCAAGGCCCCCAGGGGCAAGAAGGTGACCCTGACGGTCGACGGCACGGCCACCGCCATCACGGCGGGCGCCTCCTACACCGGTGCGCTCACGCTGACCGTGGCGTGATCCGCAGGTGACGTGAAGCGGCCTCCGGGATGCGGTGACATCCCGGAGGCCGCTTCACGTCCGTCGAACGTGTCCCCTTGCCGGGGGCTACCTGCGACGGCCGCCGTGGCGCCGCAGGAAGGAGACCAGCAGCCGGTTCCACGCGGTGGGCTGTTCCCAGTGCGGGTTGTGCCCCGCCTCGGTGACGACATGGGTCCGCACGTCCCGCAGGTGCGCGGCGTGCAGGCGCATGACGGACGGCGGGCTGTAGAGGTCGGCATCCCCGGTGACGAGCTGGACCGGAAGCCTCAGCGTCTCCAGCGCGGCCCAGGTGATCGTGTGCGCCGAGGACTGGGCGAAGCCGTCCGCGGTGAGCGCCCGCGCGCTGATCGCCAGCCAGGCGGCCGTACCGTCCTGATCGCCGCCCCGGTAGGAGGGGCCGAGCTCCTTGAAGACCGTCGGCAGGTCGTCGAACGGCTCCGGCTGAAGCGCGGCGGTGAGCGCCAGGTACGAGGCGTCCTGCACCCCCATGACGCTGCCGGAGACGGTGAGGCTGCGCAGACGCGCCTGGTGCCCGAGGGCGTAGTCGAGCGCGACCGAGCCGCCGGCGGCCGAGCCCAGCAGGTGGAAGCGGCCCAGGCCGAGGTGGTCGGCGAGCGTGTCGAGGTCGCCGGAGGCGGTGTCGGCCTCCGCCCTGGAGCCCGCCACGGAGCCGTAGGAGCCCCGCCGCGAGTAGGCGACGACGCGGTAGCCCGCCCCGGCCAGTACGGGCTGCTGGTACGGCCAGCTCTCGGCGCTGCCCGATCTGGGGTGCAGCAGCACGACCGGTTCGCCGTCGCCGCCGGTGTCCCAGCACCACAGGCTGCCGCCGCCGGCGACCGGGACGTGGTACTCCGTGACAGGCACCTGCTCGGGGACCGGTACCGGCACCCAGGCGGCGCCGGAACCGGAACCCGAGCCGGAACCGGAAGCGGAACCGGAAGCGGAACCGGAGCGGGCGTCGGCCCGGGCGGTGCCCGCGCCGACCGTCGTCAACGCGGCCAGGGCGGCGCCGCCGACGACGGCCCGTCTACTGGGGGTGCCGGGCGTTCTGCCGTTCTTCTGCACTCTTCCTCCAAGGACACGAGAGGGGAACGTGAGACACGAGAGGGGAATTCGGGGCCGGGAGATGCGGTACTACTAGGACTTGGCCGTCCAGGACTTGGTCGTCCAGGACTTGGTCGTCCCAGTGAAGCCTGACGGTGTTTTCGCCGACTGTCGACAGTTTTGTGTCGACAGCTTCGGGCGGATCACCGCGAGGGCCGACCATCTTCGTAGGATAGTGTCGACATAGTTGCCTCATCGAGGCTTCCGGATCACACAGGGAGACACGGCGCATGCCGGATCAGGACACGCATCTGGTGCTGCAGCGCCTGCTGCGGCTGCGGGACCGGCGGGAGCCGCTGGTCGCGCAGATCGCCGAATGGGTCGGCGCGGGTGTCATCGAGGGGCGGCTGGAGCCGGGCCAGGACCTCAACAGCGTCGAGCTGTCCCGCCGGTTCGACACCAGCCGCACCCCGGTGCGCGAGGCGCTGATGCTCCTGGAGCAGGAGGGCCTGGTCGAGATGAAGGCCCGGCGCCGGCCCCGGGTCGCCGCGCCCTCGCTCGCGGACATCCGCGACATCTACCAGGTGCGGCGGCAGCTGCTGTCGATGCTGGCGGGCCTGCTGGTCGAGCGGGCCGACGACGCCGAACTGGCCGAACTGCGCGGCCGGGTCGAGAAGATGCGCGAGCTGGCCGACGCCGGGGACGTGGACGCGTACTTCTGGAGCCATGTCCAGCTCCAGGAGCGGATGACCGAGATCGTCGGCAACTCCACGCTGAAGCAGATCCTGGACTCGCTCGCCCTGCGCACCCTCATGCTGCGGCACCTCAGCCTGACCCGCCCCGGCCGGCTCGCCTACAGCGTGGACGACCAGGAGCGGCTGATCCAGGCCTGCGAGGAGCGCGACGGGGAGCTCGCCTCCGCGCTGATCGCGGGGGCGACCGTCCGGGCGCTGCGCGCGGTGGAGGAGCAGATCGAACAGGACACCGCGGGCAGCCGGAAGCCCGCGCGCAAGCGCCGCGCCACCGCCTGAACGGCGCGCCCCGCGGCGCTACTTGGCGAGGACTCCGCCGTCCACGGGGAAGTTCCCGCCCGTCACCCACGCGGCCTCGTCCGAGACGAGGTAGACCGCGCACCAGGCGATGTCCTCCGGCCTGCCGACCCGCCCCAGCGGGATGCGGGCCAGCAGCGCCTCGCGCTTCGCGCCCTCGTGGGCACCGGCCGTCTCGGTGGCGGGCGTGCGCACCATGCCGGGTGAGATGGTGTTGGCCCTGATCCCGGCCGGGCCGCCTTCCACGGCGAGCTGGCGGGTCAGCCCGAGGACGGCGGCCTTGCCCGCGCAGTGCGCGAGCATGCCGAAGTTGCCGCTGCCGCGGAAGGCGTTGACCGAGGCGAAGTTGACGATCGAGCCGCCGCCGGACGCCTCCAGATGCGGCCAGGCGGCCTGCACGGGCAGGAAGACGACGTCCACCTCGCCCCGCATGGTCGGGGTCCACTGCCCGTCGTAGTCCATCTCGGCGGCGGTGGCCATGTGCGGGGCGATGGCGCCCGCGGTGACCAGCGCGTCGATCCGGCCGTGCCGGGCGTACGCCTCGTCCGCGAAGCGCCGGGCGTCGGCCGGGTCGGTCATGTCCAGCGGCGCGATCACCTCCAGGGCGAGCCCGCGGTCGGCGGCGAGCTTGCGGGTGCGCTCGGCCGCGGCCGGGTCGATGTCGCAGCCGACCACGGTCGCCCCCTGCTCGGCGAAGAGCAGCGCGCAGCCCTGGCCGATGCCGGCGCCGGCCCCGGTGACGAGGGCGACCTTGCCGGAGAGCCGGCCGGTGGGGGACGCCGCGGTGGCTCCGGGGCTGGTTTCTGTCGTCACGTTGTCCTCCTGGGAGCGGGGTGCCGGGTGCCGGGCACCGTCCGAAGCGGCCGGACGGTGCCCCACACTCCTTCCTAGTGTCGACAGTATGGCCAGGTCAAGCATTCTGGACCGAGAAAAAGCTCAAACTGTCGACAGAATCTGGTGGATGGGGCATGCTCTCGCGGTGAACACGCCCCGCACCGACCCCGGGAGGGACCCGTATGACGCACCACCGCAGGTACCGCATCGCCGTGGCCGCAGCCGCCGGCCTGGCGCTCGCGGCGGCTTCCACCGGCGCCGCCGCGGCCCGCCCCGGCCGGGCCGCCCGAACCTGCCGCTGCCAGGGGACGATCTCGTACACACAGCTCGGGACCTCGGCGACGACCTCCACCAACCCCCGGCACGTGACCTTCGCCGACCTCGACAACGACGGCCGCGAGGACGTCGTGGCCAGCAACCTCGAAGGCGACTCGGTGACGGTCCTGCTGGGGCGGGGCGGCGGGACCTTCGCGCCGGGCAGCACCTACGCCGTCGGCTCGCACCCGTACCAGACCGTCGTCGCCGACTTCGACGGCGACGGCCATCCCGACCTGGCGGCCACCGACTTCGGCGGCGCCCAGGTCAGCGTCCTGCTGAACAACGGCGACGGCACGTTCGCCGCGGCCACCGCCCTGGACGTCGGCACGGCACCGCGGGCGCTGGCCACCGGCGACCTCGACGGCGACGGCGACGCCGATCTCGTCGTCGGCGAGCAGGGACCGAACGCCGTGCGGGTGCTGCTGGGCAACGGCGACGGCACCTTTGAGGACGAGGGCGACGTCGCGAGCGCCAGTTCGCCGCACGGCGTGGTCGTCGCCGACTTCGACGGCGACGGCGCGCCGGACGTGGCCACCGCGAGCGCCGGCAGCAGCGGGGTGAGCGTCCTGCTCGGCGACGGCGCCGGAGGGCTCGGCACCGCGGTGAACTACCCCGCCGCCGCCCGCCTCTACTCCCTGGCCGGGGGTGACTTCAACGGCGACGGTGCCCTCGACCTGGCCACCGTCAGCAACGACACCGACACCCTCGACGTCCTGCTGGGCAACGGGGACGGCACCTTCCGGACGGCCGTCGCCTACACCACGCCCGCCCTGCCCGTCGCGGTCGGCGCCGCGGACCTCGACGGCGACGGCACCACCGACCTCATGGTGTCCTCCCTGAAGGGCAATTCCGTCACCCTCTTCCAGGGCTCGTCCGACGGCACCCTCGGCCAGTCCGCCGAACTCGCGGCCCCGGGCGCCTACGACGCCGCCGCGACCGACCTGGACGGCGACCGCGTGCCGGACATCGTCGTCGCCAACAGCACGGCCGGCCAGGTGGACGTCTTCGAGGGCCACTGCGACGACTAGGCGCGGTGGCCGGCGCCCACGGGATCGCCGGGCGCCGGCCACCGGCGGTGCCGCCCCCAGGACGACCGGGAACCGGGACCGCCGTGCCGGACACGGCACGACGGTCCCGGGGATCACCGGCTCGCGGACGGCGGCGGGCGGTGCGACGCGCTGCCGGAGGGGCTCCCGTCCGGGAGTTCCGAGAGCACCGCTACGACGTCGTGGAGATCCATCAGAAGCGCCTAGGAGTGCCCGGGGCGCCGCAGGGTCTGCGTGCGCACCGTGTCCCCGAAGACCAGGACGGGGCTCTCCCCGGGGCCGGTGAACCGCGGCCACGGCGGCAGCGCACCGCCGCCCGGGTCGCCGGTCGCGACGAACCGCGCCCAGGTGCCGGCCATGGCGGCGGCCAGCCTCCGGTCGGTGTCCTGCCAGGGCCACTCGGGGCGCTGCGCCAGGTTGTCCAGTGCGTAGGGCAGTTCGGCGGTGTGGTAGACGCCGAGGTCGGGCAGGCCGGGCGGCAGCGGGGGCCTGCGGTCGAAGCGGTACATCCAGGTGGGCGCGCCGCTCGTGGCGCGGTGGGTCTGCGCCCAGTGCCAGACGGGACCCGCGAACCGGGCGTCGCCGACGGCCCCGGCGTCCTCGCCGGGGCGGGCGTAGACGGTGCCCTCGTCCGTGTTGGTGCCGACCAGGAGCGGGACGGGGTGCTGGCGCCCGGCCCGGAAGACGTCGTCGGTCGGCTCGGTCAGGACCCGGCCGTCGACGACCGGACCGAAGTGGCCGCGCACGATCAGCTCGACGCCCGAGGTGCCGCGCAGCGCCCCGATGTCCCGGCCGCCGAAGCCGTCCGCGTACGCCAGGCCCTGTTTCCGCGCGTCCTCCTGGCTCGGCAGCGGCCCCTCCGCCCGGCCCACTCCGGACGCGCTCTGTCCGAGGGCCGCGCGGAAGAGCGGCCGGGCCGCCTCGGCCGCCATGAGGTGGCAGATATGGGCCGCGCCCGCGGAGTTGCCGGCGAGGGTGACCCGGTCGGGGTCGCCGCCGAAGGCCGTGATGTTCTCGCGTACCCAGGTGAGGGCGGCGACGAGGTCGAGCAGCCCGTAGTTGCCCGACGCGCCCAGCCCGTCCTCGGCGGCCAGCTCCGGATGGGCGAGGAAACCGAGGGCGCCGAGCCGGTGGTTGAGGGTGACCACGACCAGGCCCCGGCCGGCCAGGGCGCGGCCGTCGTGGATGTCCTGGTGGCCGTATCCGTAGCGGTTGCCGCCGCCGTGGATCCAGACCATGACCGGCAGCCCGGCGCCGGGCGCGGGATCGGGTGTCCACACGTTGAGGTAGAGGCAGTCCTCGCTCATCACCAGGGCGCGCCGGTCGGCGAAGTTGGTCCGGTACATGACGGAGGTGACCGGGGGCTGCGGCTGGAGGGGCGCGGGGCCGAACTCGTCCGCGCGCCGCTCCCCGTCCCAGGACGCGGCGGGCCGGGGCGGGCGCCAGCGCAGGTCGCCGACCGGGGGCGCGGCGAAGGGGATGCCGCGGAACACGGCGGCGTCCCCGTCCCACTCCCCCAGCAGCCGTCCGGTGCTGACACGGGCGCGGGGGGCGTCCGCACCGCCGCCGCGCACCCGTCCCCGGGATCCCGTCGCGTCCTGCGGCGTGGCGCTCACGCGGGTGCCTTGTGCAGTCGGCCGTCCTTCATGACGGCGGTCAGCCGGTCGCGGTCCTGGAGGACGCGGATGTCCTCCAGCGGGTCGCCGTCGACGAGCACCAGGTCGGCGAGGAAACCCTCCCGGACCAGACCGAGTTCGCCGCCCATGCCCATGACCTGGCCGCCGTACTCGGTGGCCGCGCGCAGCGCCTCGGCCGGGGTGAAGCCGAACCAGTCGACGAACAGCTCCAGGTCGCGGGCGTTGCGGCCGACCGGGTTCCAGGCGAAGCCGTAGTCCCCGCCCGGGACGACCCGGATGCCGCGCCGGACGAGTTCGGGGACGACCTGCCTGACCGCCTTCTCGGTGGCCTCGACCTCCATGCCCGGCTCGGGCTCGCTGTCGGCCTCGTGCAGGTTGGCGTGGATGATGCCGGGCGTCGGGGCGACGAACAGCCGGTCGCGGGCCTCCTCCAGCAGGTCGAGGGCCTCCTCGTCGGCGAAGGTGCAGTGGTACACGGCGCGGATGCCGTGCCGTACCGCCATCTTGACGGACTCGGCGGCGTGCGCGTGGGCGGTCAGCCACACCCCGCGCTCGCGGGCCACGGCGGCCGCGGCGGCGACCTCCTCGTCGGTGAACTGCACGATCCGCGAGGTGCCCTGGACGACCGCGCTCTCGCCCGACAGCGACAGCTTGACGATGTCGACGCCCAGGTCCGCCATCTCCCCGACGAACCGGCCCACCGAGTCAGGGTCGGAGGCCCGGCCGTCGATGCCGGGGAAGTCGTAGACGCCCGGCTCGACCATGCCGGCGGTGCCCTCCCAGGAGGCGGCCTTGAAGCGCGGGCCCGGCATCCAGCCCTCGGCGAACGCCTTGCGGGCGGCGGTCTCGGTGCGGGGCAGCCGGTTGCCTCCCGAGTAGGCGCTGGTGATGCCGTGGTCGAGGAGGACCCGGCCCGCGTGCGCCACCAGCAGCGCCTTCTCCTCGTCGGACTCGTCGCGGCGCCGGGAGAGGTGCTCGACGGTGGAACCGAAGCCGAGGTGGGTGTGGGAGTCGACCAGGCCGGGGATGAGGGTGGCCGTCCCGCCCCCGTCCACGACCCGGGCACCGGCCCACCGCGCGGCCGGGATCCGCGGGGCCACGGCGGTGATGCGGTCGTCCTCGACGAGGACCTCGGCGGGGAAGGGGTCGCTCCCGGTGCCGTCGAAGACCCGGACGCCGGTGAAGACGGTCGTGCCGCTCATGGTGCGCTCCTGAAGGTGTGCCGCATCTCGCCCAGTCCCCCGATCCTGCTGACCAGGGTGTCATCCGGGCCTATGAAGCGTTGCGGGGTGCGGCGGTTGCCTACGCCCGCGGGGGTGCCGGTGAAGATCAGGTCGCCGGGGCGCAGCGGACAGATCGCGCTGAGGTGGGCGACCAGCCGGGGCACCGGGAAGATCATGTTCGAGGTGCGGTCGTGCTGGACGACCTCCCCGTTGAGCTCGCAGGTGAGTTCCAGGTCGTCGCGGTCGGCCAGTTCGTCGACGCTGACCAGGGCGGGACCCACCGGGCCGAAACCCGGGAAGGACTTGCCCAGCGAGAACTGGGCCGGGCGGCCGGCGAGCTGGACGATCCGCTCGGACAGGTCCTGACCCACGGTCACCGCGGCGACCGGGTCCCAGCCGTCCTCCTCCGGGACCCGGTAGGCGTCGCGGCCGATGACGGCGACCATCTCCAGCTCCCAGTCGACGTGGCCCTCGGGCAGGTCGACGGTGGTGCAGGGCCCGGTGAGGCAGCTGGGGAACTTGGTGAAGACCAGCGGTTCGGCCGGTTCCTCGTAGCCCGCCTCGGCGGTGTGGGGGCGGTAGTTGAGGGCGACGGCGAAGATCTGGCGCGGCTCGGGGACGGGAGCGAGGAGGTCGGACTCCTTGTACGGCACGGCGGTGGCCGTGTCGACGCCGGCGGACCAGCGCAGCAGCGCGTCCCACTGGGTGAAGAGCGCGGCCGGGTCGGCGTCGAAGCCGCCGGCGGTCACGTCCACGGCGCCGTCGGGGGTCAGCAGGGCCAGCCGGCCCGCGAGGTTGGCGATGCGCATGCCGTCACGCCCACTGTCCGGCGGGCGGCTCGGGGGTGCCGTGCGCGTCCTGCCAGGAGACGACCCTGTTGCGGAGCACGCCCAGGCCCTCGATCTCGGCCTCGACGACGTCGCCGGGCTTGAGGTAGTTGGCGAACGGGTCCTCGGTGCTCGCGGCGACACCGGCGATGGTGCCGGTGGTGATGATGTCGCCGGCGCTGTAGATCTGCGGGGAGTGGTAGGCGACCAGCTGCGGGATCGACACCGACATCCGGGAGGTGTTCGACTTCTGCCGGACGTCGCCGTTGACGCGCAGTTCCATGTCGAGGTCGTGCGGGTCGTCGATCTCGTCGGCGGTGACGATGTACGGGCCGATCGGACAGAAGGTGTCGATGGCCTTGGAGAAGGAGAAGACGCCGGACTCCATCTCGCGGCGCTGGATGTCGCGCGCGGTGATGTCGTTGAAGACCAGGTAGCCGGCGATGTGCTCGGCGGCCCGCTCGGCGCCGAAGAACTTGCCCGGCTTCCCGATGATCACGCCGAGTTCGAGTTCGTAGTCCATCTCCCGGGTCAGGTTGGCCGGGTACACGATGTCGTCGCCGGGGCCGATGATCGCGTCCACGTTCTGGAAGAACACGATGCCCTTGTTGACCGGGTGGGACCAGTCCACGCGCTCCAGGTCCTCGTGGTGCTCCCGGAAGTTGCCGGCCGTGTGGAAGAACTTCTTGGGCACGATCGGCGCGCGCAGCCGGACGTCCGCGAGGGCGAACGTCCGTCCTGTCTCCCCGACCTGGCCGTCGCGTTCGAAGAACTCCCGGGTCGACGCGACGTCGAGTCCGACCACCGTGTCGCCGTCCAGGCGCCCCACGAGTCCCTCGTCGAACGTCACCAGTTTCATCAAGGCCTCCGTGTCACCACTTCATCCATCAACTGTCGACACTCAGCCTGCATCATTCCGATATTCGCGTCAACAAGTCCGCCAAGTGTGGACACCTTCTTTCCGTGTCGACTACGGTCCCCACCATGAAGACGATGTGGAACTTCGCCGGCACGCGTGCGCTCGTCGCCGGTGCCGGAGGCATCGGAGCCGCCGTGACCCACGCCCTGGCCGACGCCGGGGCGGACGTGGTCGTCCTGGACCGCGACACCGAGCAACTGGCCAAGCTGTCCCGCACCCGCACCGCCGAGGGATTCGGCGCGGTCACCGGCGTCACCGCCGACCTCACCTCCGCCGACGCCTGCCGGGCCGCTGTCACGGCGGCCGCCGAACGCCTCGGCGGGATCGACGTGTTCGTGCACGCCGTCGGCACCAACGACCGCAGGCCCGTCCTGGAGACGCCCGACGAGGTCTGGGAACAGATCGTCGCCGTCAACCTGAGCAGCGGCTTCTGGCTGGGCCGGGCGGTGGGCGCCCTGATGGTGCCGAACGGCCACGGCCGCATCGTCTACCTCTCCTCCGTGTCTGGCCTGCTCGCGCACCGCGACCACGCGCCGTACGCCGCCACCAAGGGCGGCGTCAACCAGCTGATGCGCGTGATGGCCCGGGAGTGGGCGCCGCACGGCGTCACCGTCAACGCGGTGGCCCCCGGCTACACCGAGACCGACCTCACCCGCGCCTACCTGGCCAAGCCCGGCATGCGCGCGTCCATGGAGGCGCTGGTCCCGGCCGGCCGCCTGGGCCGCCCCGACGACCTGGTCGGCCCCACCCTCTTCCTCGCCTCCTCCGAGGCCGCGTTCGTCACCGGACAGGTGCTGTACGCGGACGGCGGCCGCACCCTTGTCTGACCCGGCTCCCCGTCGCACGACCCGCCCGCCTCTCCTTCTCCTCCCCTCTGACATCTCCCCCCGAACGGAGTCGACATGACCACCTCCCAGCGATTCACCGGCAAGACGGTGCTGGTGACCGGCGCCGGTACCGGCTTCGGTGCCGAGATCGCGGTACGCGCCGCCCAGGAGGGCGCCGATGTCGCGGTCCACTACCGCAGTTCCCGGGCCGGCGCCGAGGCGACGGCCGAGCGGATCACGGCGCTCGGCCGCAAGGCCGTGGTCGTGCAGGCCGACATCGCCGAGCACGAGCAGATCAAGCGCCTGGCCGACGAGGTCTGGGGACACTTCGGCCGGCTCGACGTGGCGATCAACAACGTCGGTGACGTGGCCCGCGAGCAGATGTCCTGGCGGGACATCACGGAGGAGTCCATCGACCACGTGCTGGCGGTCGACGTGAAGGGCACCCTGCTGTGCACGCACGAGTTCGGCGCGCGGATGCTGGAGCAGGAGGGCGGCGGCTCCATCGTCAACATCGGCTCCACCGTGGTCGCGCGGGGCAGTGCGCGGGCGCCGCAGTACGCCGCGGCCAAGTACGGGATCATCGGTCTCACCAAGTCGTACGCGCAGGCCTTCGCCCCGGCCGTGCGCGTCAACGTCTTCGCGCCGGGGTTCATCGAGACCGCGGCGACGCTCGGGCGCGAGGACTGGCAGAGCGGGCGCGGCGACCAGCTGCGCAAGCTGACCCCCATGGGCCGTATCCCGGGTCCGGAGGAACTCGCCGGCGCGGCGCTGTTCCTGGCCACCGAGGACGCCCACCACATCACGGGCGGCTTCCTGATCGCCGACGGCGGCTACAACATGATCGGCGCCTGACCTCTCGACGCCGATGGCCCGGGTCCGGCACGCGTGCGCGTGCCGGACCCGGGCCATCGGCGTCAGTGGCGGTCCAGCAGTTCGATCAGGTTGCCGTACGGGTCCGCCACGAAGGCCATCCGGGAGCCGGGACGCGGGGACGGGCAGGGGGGCATGCTGGGCTTCGCCCCCGCCGCGACCAGCCGGGCGTACTCGGCGTCCACGTCGTCGACGCACAGGCACATGTGCCCGAAGCCGTGCCGGCCGGCCGCCTCCAGGGCGCTGCCCGGCGCCGGAACCGGCCGGGCCGAGGGGCGGTGCAGCAGTTCCACCCGGTAACCGCTGTCGTGGAGCAGCATCACCCCGCGCAGATCGGTGCCGGGGATCGCGAACACCGGGGCCGCCGTGAGGTCGAGCGCGGCGCGGTACCAGGCGGTGGCGGCCTCCAGGTCCGGCACCGAGATGCCCACGTGGTCGAAGCGTGTCATCCGTCAGAGCACCGCCTCTCCGGTCTTCTCCCGGACGGCGGGCTCCGCGGCCTCGGGCCCCTCCGGCTCCGTGACCGCTCGGACTCCGCGGATGCGGGTGAGTACGCGGGTGCGGAGGTCGGTGAAGCGGGTGTCGGCGCGGGTGGTGATCTGGTCGCGTGCGGTGCCGAGGTCGATG